>JBFYMY010000303.1:0-23505 GCA_041304645.1 Thermoplasmatales archaeon | reverse complement strand
CCGATAGGAAAGGATATATTGTCGTTAGGTTCTAGTTCTACGGCTCGAGGTTCTGTTTGTTTTGTTAGCATGAAATAAACGAAACCCCGAGCTCTCTTATCTTCTTACTGTCAAACTTGGGCTGTATCAAAAAATATTCCATTACATACATCTTAAATCGAATAATATTGAATAATCAATAAGTGAAATAACATATATATGTATGTGACCTAATTCTTCAAAATCCTCAATACCCCAATTAATAACAAATATCCAACATGGTTCGATGGTCGTATTATCAAAGTCTAGTGGATATTCATAAAAATAAAGAAGAGTACTAGGATCATTGCGATATAAATACACTTTACTATCCCCTCGATATTTTGTATAATACTCGAAATATCCTTTTTCTGCAATACTTGGTATTGTTTGTATTCCTCCTTTATCGCGCATATCTATTACTGAAATACATTTATTTATTTTTTCACGGTCTTCTCCCAGATCTTCAGCTTGTTCTATTATACTATTGATCGCCTTTCTTTGAATGGTTTTTGAAAAACGATCCCCATATTCTTCATTGAATTCCTTCCACTTTGGATGAGACCAAAAAGTAAGTTCAATAGCCCTGTAATTGTAGGTATTATCCGTAATGGTTACCAATGGTTTGACCGTTAGCGCATTGTTGATAAGAGTACGTACAAAGAAAAAACAACCTACCAAGGGTCCAAAAAGTAGGATTATTATTATAACACTTACAATAATAATTTTGATTGTTCTTTTCTTATTTTTCATTCCATTACCCAACCAATTATTATTATAACGATTGAATTTCCTATTTAGAATTTCCTCTCTCGGCTAGTCTGAGCATCAAGCTTTCCCTGTCCATGTTCGTTTCTCCGCTACTTTTTTCTAACCTCCGACCATTAGGGACCTAATCACCATCCATGTTCATTTATTTTGTCACTTGCGGGTAAAAGTTTCACCGCTTTTCCCTTCTCATTTTTTCGTTGTTATTAGTTTTTGAATAGACCACCTTGCATAATAAAGTAAATATCTTTAATATTGTTTTTAACTATTTTTATTATTGTACAATATTAATGCAATTCCTAGTAAGGTAATACAGATACCCATCAAAATCCAACTCAATGCCCAAATTAACCTTGGAGTAGAATCCTCACCTAATTCTTCATCAAGACTTAATAGAAATCCAATTAAACTAAATATAGGTCCGGTAAAACAAATTCCTAAACCGAGGATTTTTCCATATACATTTTTTCCTTGCACCATTTCCGTTCACCTTCTCCCAGTTGTTTCCCGGTAATTCAACACTTTAAAAGCAATCCAACTTGTTATCACTATTAAAGATGTTAAAAAAATAACATTTGATAATAAAAATAAAAAAAGATTTACCTGGCTGAAAATTATTCCTCCAATACATGAAGTTATTGATAAACTAATTAAAAATATTAATTGTTTAATATTTATATTCCTAAAGAATTTTATGTCTCTATGTTCATTTATATCCACTATTCCAATATTTACAAAATTACCAATTTTTGGTAATGTCATTAAAAAAGATAAATAGTAATAGGAGAAAAATAATGTAATAATCTGCGTTAAAAATAATAGTACTACGAGAATTAAAGATTCTTCAATATCAATAACTTTTTCATACATATTATTATTCCTTTAAATTATAAATTCAAATAAGTAATTTGCTTAATCATCTTGATCTTACCATCTCCTGCTAGAGTGTGCATCACTTTTTTGTCCTCCATTGTTTACCATCCTTGTATCTTTTCTCTTACCTCCGGATCTGTGACTGTATCTCTTTACCGACCAATAAATTTTCCTACTGAAAGATGTTGAGGGTAAGGACATTCTTCCATGGGCAGTTGACCTCAGCTTCAAGGTCTCCTTGGGTCACTGCCCCTTGACCCGCCTTTCACTATTTTTTAGAGGGTAGGACCCCCTTAGGAAAAGGCGTAATATGTCGCGCGGAGTGCGGACACCTTTCTGCACCAGAAAGACCAAGATCACAATGATCCCCAAAAGCTCCCATCCGAAGACCTGAGGGTCTGTGAAGGCCGTGATCCAGCTGGAGAGATGGAAATCGCTCGTCTCAAAAGGCCCCAAGAAAGGCCATAGGGTCGCCCTTGGTTCAAGATAGAGATTATCGAAGAGGTGATGGAAGCTGACCCCGAGGGAAAGGGGCAGTAGCTTCCTGAAGACGATACCTGCTGAAAGGAGAATGAGGGCAAAGAGCAGGGTATGTGCGAATATCCTGCCGTTGTTCATGGGTAACACAAGGTGCCCCAATGGTTTATCGATGAGGTCCGGCAGGACCGCCCCCAGCATCAACAGCCTTGGATCGACCTTGTATGCCCTCTGTCCCAGGAAGGGGATGAATGGGAGGCCGATATGGCCCAGAGGCATCATTGTCCATCACCGGTCGGTTCCCCATCCGTGGGGCCTTTTCATTCCATGACCCGAAGGGAACGGGTTATGAGGTCCTTGTCTATCTTGACCGACTCATCGACCTCGGCCAGCATCCTCTCCGGGATATTGTCCCCGTGGTAGATCCTCACAAGGATGCCCATGTCCCGAAGGGCCTTGACCAGCGGGAGGAGGTCGGGGTCAGAACAGACCAGGAATATCTGGTCCACTATCCTCTCTGTCGCAAGCCTTGTGGCATCGATGGCGAGCGAGACATTGACCCCCTTCCTCCTCAACTGACCGTCCTGGAACTTGGTCAGGTCCCCTGTCCTGACCTTGAACCTGGGGAGGTGCCTGAGCGACATCAGGAACTTCTCCACGCCCTCTGCCTTCCCCCTCTCCTCCAGCGACGAGTCCACGGAGAGGAAGGGGACGGATTTGTAATAATAGGTCCTGAACCGCTGCGCCCCGTCAGGGATGATCAGCTGGGAAAAGGTGTAGAAATCTATCCTCTTCGATTCGAACTCGTTCCTAAGTATCCCATCGAAATAATCCCCGTCTATGAAGACCGCTATAGAGTCCCTGCTCATCGTATCATCTCCTATCCAGAAAAAACGTAAATTGCATCTTCGATCCCGTTAGCATAGGTCCAAGCTTTCATCGACACTTTCCTTTCAGGCACTGTCAGATCGACTTTCTGTTTTTATTGTTCTGTCGGGTATAGCATCTCAAGATGTATAACGGTTACGGCATCAAACGGTCGGATATGGTCGTCTGGAGCCTGTCGGGGTGGTCCCTGTACCATTGGATGGTGGACCTGATGACCTCCGTCAGGTCGGTGTACCTGGAATGCCATCCATGATATGCGAGCTTCCTGCCCGATGGATTGTAGCCAAGGTCCCTGAAGGATTCGTCTATGGAGTCC
The DNA here is from genome assembly GCA_041304645.1 of Thermoplasmatales archaeon. GTDB lineage: Archaea > Thermoplasmatota > Penumbrarchaeia > Penumbrarchaeales > Penumbrarchaeaceae > JALOTP01. The sequence continues at coordinate 20,165 of JBFYMY010000303.1, read as the reverse complement.
CTAAGGGGCAGGTTCGACCCGGACAGTTCAAGGACCATCCTGACCACGGCCGGGATGGTCGCCATGCTCTCTGAGGTTATGTTGAAGACAGTGACACCGCCGACCAGAGGCGTGGACCTGATATTCACCGGCGGGTCCTTGACGGCCGTGGCGACGCTCGTCCCGGAGATGATGGTCTTTCCGGGCTGCTGGGCGTCCGTTGATATGGGTGGGGCCTGTACGGGGGACTTGGAGCCTGTAAGCGATTGGATGATGGTCTCCATGGCAGAGCACAGGTCAAGCACATGGAGCCAATCCCTGTACCTCTCCCCGCCACCCCCTGGAACGGAAGGAGGGTGGTTATCGAAGATGGACCTGAGGGTGGTCGGCACCAGATGGCCCAGGCCCTGATTCGGCCCTATGAGCTCGCATGGCCTCAGTATGGCGGCGGGGACACCCTCCCTCCTTGCGGAAAGTGCGACGAGCCTCTCGCTGGCCGCCATGGTCGCCGCATATGCGTTGGAGGGGTCCATGGGGCAGGCCTCTTCCCGCCTCGGGACGTTTGGGGGGCATGATCCGTACACCTGATCGGTCGAGACATGGACCAGAGGGACGCTGTACTTGAAGGCCGTATCGGCCAGCAGTCTGGCGCCCATGATATTGGTCATGACGAAGCGTTCCATCCTCTCCTTGAAAGTGCCAAGATGGTTCTCGAATGAGCAGTTTATCACAACATCGCATACCTTCAGGTAGTGCTCGTAGGAGGAGATGTCGCAGACGTTGCCTTCCTTGAAGGCGTACCTGGCATGGTACTGGCCGAACCCCATCCTCTCCTCCATGGCCGTGCTCCTGGCAAGGTCAAGGTTGATGATCGTCGCGTCCTCGTCCCTGCCCAATATGTATGGAATGAGGTTGGAGCCTATGAAGCCGTTCCCCCCGGTTATCAGATAGTCCATGTTCATCCACCGCTTTACGGTATCATATCCCTTACATCGGTAGATAAACCTTTTCGATGATGTGTGACAGCGCCCTGAACATCCTATAGAACATTCATCAAAAGCCATCAGAAAGGATCGAAAGCTTGTTAAAAAGGAACGGGTCCGATCATCTGTCCAATCCTCTGGTCGTCCTGCACGTCTTGGTATAGAGGTTCCTGAAGATATCGTCCGGGTCCGTTATCCGTTTGACCTTGTCATAATTGTCCCGGTTCCAGATCCTCCAGAACTCTGATTCCGTGTAGTAGTTACCCGAGATCAGGGTCTTCAATCCGCCTAGCTCCATGAGCTCCTCTTCCAGGAGGCGGTAGTAGTTCTTGTCCATTTTATCCTTCATCCCATAGACAGCAAGGTCCAGGAACAGCTCGTCGGAGTTGCCTCTTACGAAATCATCTGACAGCCACTCGTAATCCCTGACCCTCTTGTAGGGAACGCACCACAATGGATAGTGCCTGAATTCCCTTTCGTACCATCCCAGGAATGCTCCGACCTTTGAGAACGGGATGAAGACATCTATCGTGATGGGGATCTGTCGCGGTGACAAGAACTTCCGGTACCTCGTTGCGAAGGAAAGGAAGAACGTGGAACCCAGGAACCTCCTGAAAAGAAGCCTGCCCAGGAACGAAGTGGGCCTTGTATGGGTCACACCTTTGTCGTACCTGAAGAAATAATCTGATATCGTCAGATAGTCCTCATCCCGCTTTCTGGTGCTTTCGTAATAGACCCTCAACCAATCGTAATTATGGGTGTACGGGGCCTCATCGACGAAATCGGCTGAGCTCAGGACGTACAAATGGGGCGAGTGCACCATCCCGTCCATGAAATCGACGTCCCTGTCATCATAATGCCCCCGGATGGCGGACAGGAAACCATCCAACCTGCGGAACCGTTCATAGGTGACCTTCACGAACGGCTTGGCTGATATCAGTCTGAACTTCAATTTCGATATGATGCCGAGAGTCCCGAAGGTGCCATGGACCATCTGGAAGATGAGGCCGTTCTCGTTCTCCGGGGTGCAGTTCAGGACCTCGCCCCTGGCGGTTATCACTTCGTACTCAAGGCATGTGTCATGGAACCCGCCACATTTGTAGGACATGGATTCCAGGGAGCATCCGGCGACAGCGCCACCTATCGTTATGGTCTTCAGCTCAGGGACGACGAGCGGGACGAGGCCGTGTGCCATCGTCGCCTTTACAAGGTCGAAGAAGGTGACTCCCGGCTCGGCGGTACATACATTCTCCTTCGGATCTATGGAGAGGATATCGTTCATATCTGTCAGGTCCACCTTCCGGTCGCCGCTCCTTTTATCCTTTAGCTTGGGCACCTCGTGGGAGACCGCCTTTTTCTTGATGGATAGGGGGTCTGGACCCCTATGCTCCCTCAATTGCCTGCATATCCTGGCAACCTTTTCTTCGTGTTCGGTCATTGGTCCATCTCGCGGTAATGGTTTTTTTTTTAAAACATACCAACTGCCGGACCGTGGATCTCAGACCAGTCGGTTATCGGGGTGATGTTGATTCGACTTTATGAAGTATCTCTTCGATGATCGAGCTCAAGTTGGTCCGACAACGTTGTCCGATGGCTGTTAAGCGCTCATTTCACGGTCCAGGTCCTGCATCCGCTGAACTCGAATGTGAAGGGGACCATCTTCCCCCCCATCCCCTCCAGCCTCCTCGAGACCTCCCTCCGCTTTTGGAACGGAACGAAAAGCAGCAGGTATCCTCCCCCGCCCGCCCCCAATAGTTTTCCCCCTATCGCTCCCATCTCCTTTGCAGTGTTGTAGAGTCCGTCTATGACCGGGTTCGTCATATGCCCCGAGAACTCCTTCTTGAGCTCCCAGCCCTCGTGGAGCAGTCTCCCGAACTCGTTGGTCCCGCCCGTTATGATGGCGTTCTTCATTCGTACAGCGAGCTCCTTGGTCCGGTCCATGGATTCCTCGGTCCTGCCCTTCTTCTCCTTGAGGTTCCTGGTCTGGTCCTCTATGACCTTCGCTGAACCCCTGGTCTGTCCCGTGAAGCAGAGGAGCAGGTTCGTCTCCAGCTCAGCCACCACATCCTTCCTCACCTTCAAAGGGTTCACAATGGTCCTATCCCCGGTGAACTCCATGAAATTGAAACCGCCGAAGACCGCAGCATACTGGTCCTGCCTCCCTCCCGGTATCCCAAGGAGCTCCCGCTCTATCTTGAATGCGGTCCTAGCGAGCTCGTAACCCGAGAGAGGCTCCTTCCCCATGTAGGAAAGCAGCGCAACGAGGGCCACGGTGAGCGTGGAGGACGACCCCAGTCCCGATCCGGGTGGAGCATCGGAACTGATGTAGAGGTCCCCCGAGGGCAGGACCTCCATATACTGGAACGCCGCCTTGATGAGGTCCATGTTCCCGTCGTACGCAAGGTCCCTCTGGGAGCCGAACCTGACCACCGTATCGAAATCCAATGAATGCACCTTGAGCTCCTTGGACGTTCCCGGAACGAACGAGCAGGTGATGTACTGGTTAACGGTGCTGTTTATGACGCAACCCCCTTTCTCCTCGGGGTAAGGGGACACATCGGTCCCTCCCCCGGCGAACGATATGCGCAAGGGCGCCCTGGACCTGTGCTCCATGGGGGGATAGCATACTTTCGCATAGATAATCCCTGTTGCTCGAAGGGGACTTATAGGTTGGAAGATGAACTTGCGAGATGAAGGCCCTGGACGCCCAAGTATTAGAAGGGTTAAATAGAAAGGTAACATCTTCTCCCAAAGATGGTCCCAAGCATTTCGGGAATGGTGCCGCTCGTCCTGCTCCTCCTGTTCGGAGGTCTCTGCCTGGCAGCGTTCCTGCCCGATGGGGCCGAAGCGGTCGGGGAGATGAGGGTCACCGCGTTCTTCGACCGCAACTCCGTCGATGCACATGTCGACCCCGAGCGAGGTGGGTTCGTCACTTTCACGGGGTATGTCATACCCATATTCCCGTTCGAATTGGACGGTCAGTATGCGGTCATCAGATTGACCACCGATGCCGGTGGATGGCAGACCACGGACATCCCGGTCCTGACGGCCACCAAGGTCACGAACGAGCTCCTGTTCTCCGTTTCGGTGCTGGTACCGCCGGGGACCAGGGCCTCCGGGGGTGACATCTCACAGACCATCACCGTTTCCGGGACCTGGAGCTATGAGCCGGAGAGCAGGTCCGGCCAGGTGGAGCCGGTGGAGGGCTTCATAGTGATAAAGCAGTATTACATGTACAATCTGACCCTGGACCGGTCCTATGTCCAGGTGTCTCCCGGCACCGGGTTCGATATAGAACTCATGATCGAGAACCAGGGGAACGGTGACGACGAGGTCGAGATCTCCATAGAAGGCCGGCACGTCCTTGAGAAGGAGGGATGGACCTTCCAGATGAACAGGACGCTCTTCAAGCTCCCCTATAACGGCAAGATCAGTGTCGGTATGACCATAACGACGCCCAAGGAGTGGTCTCCCTGGGTGAACGAGGTCCGCGTTTTCAGGTTCATAGTCCTCTCATCGCAGGCGGTCGGGACCCCGGAGCTCGAGCTCTACGAGATAGCCGGTGTAACCATGTTCGTCAGGGCCCAGGGCATATCCGTACCCGGGTTCGAACCGGTCATGGCTATGATAGCATTGGCCGCCGGGGCCGCTCTCTTCGCGGGAAGGAGGCTGAGGGGTTGAAACGGGCGCTAATGGCAACCCTGTTCCTTTCGTGCCTCCTGCTCCTGCCAGGCCTGATGATGTCCACCCGGGGCTCCGACAAGGGTACCATAGGGGCCGATCCGGCGCCATATACCGCGGACGGGATGCCCTTCGAGAAGGAGGGTTTTCGCTATCTCCAGGTCTCTGGCTCGCCAGCGGACATAGGGTACCAGCATGGCAGCATGTTGAGCGATCTCGTTGAAAGGTCGTTATCGGGCTACGCACATGCGACACAGAGCTGGTACGGTATAGGGTGGAGGGCGGCCCGGGTCCAGGGCATGTCCTATTGGTCCTATGTCCCTCAGGAGCAGAGGGATGAGATGGACGGTATAGTCAAGGGGGCTTCGGAAGGGGGCGCGGTGAATCCTCTGGGTACTCCGGTTGACAGATGGGACATACTCACATTGAACTCCATCTGGGACATATGGTGGAGGATGTCCCCCCCGGGCGATCCTTGGTGGTGGTTCCCGGGCGGTACGGTGATAGGAGCGGACGAGAGCAACGTCCCCCACCACTGCTCCGCATTCGTTGCGACCGGAAGCATGACATTGGACGGCGGTTTTGTCATAGGCCAGAGCCTTTGGATGCCCTATTTCCTAGCCCCCGCGCATGCGGTGTTCATGGACATCATACCGGAAAAGGGGAACCGCATCCTCATGGAGGTCACAGCCGGCATGATCTGGTCGGGAACGGAGTTCTACCTCAATTCAGCGGGTCTGGTCGTGGGCGAGACCACCTTGGGGGTTGGTCATTACAAATGGGGAGGACTGCCTTCTTTCATAAGGCTCAGGCAGGCGGTACAGTATGCGGACTCCATAGATTCCTTCGTTGGGATCATGGTCGACCGCTCGAACGGGGCCTACTGCGGTGACTATCTGATAGCGGACGCCGAGACCAACGAGGTTGCCATTCTGGAGCTCGGTTCGGACATCCATGTCGTCGCAAGGACCATGGACGGGTACCTCGGCTCCTGCAACTATCCCTGGGACCCGGATGTGGCAAAGGAGATGGGAGAACCGCAGGGGTGGGAACATGGCTGCTACCCCAGGTACGTCCGCTGGGAGCAGCTCATGGACAGGGACCGCGGGAATGTGACCGCATTCAAGGCCATGGAATACCTGGGCGACCACTACGACACTGTGGAAGAGAGGGACAATCCATGCTCCCATACCCTCTGCGGGCATGTCGAGAACGCCTCGGGCTATCCCCACGGTTCCATAGATGCCAAGGCCACCAACAGGACCATGACCTTGAGGATGGAGACCCTGGCCCGCTACGGACATTCCTGCGGACGCCCCTTCCTGGTCGAGGACCAGAAAAGGGATAATCCGGACTATGTCTTTGACGACCTGATAGATATCCTCCCGGGCAACATCTCCTCGTTCGGTGCCTTCGACCCGCTCGAGGTCAAGGTACAGAATGATAAGGGAAATCCAGTCATGGGCGCAAGGGTCGTCCTGACGTCCCGTGTGGACGGGGGTTCCTTCGAGGTTGTCACAGGCGCTGACGGCAAGGCCGCCATGCCGATGCTCCCCTGCTCCCATTACACGGCTGAAGGGAAGAGCGGCAGCATGTACGCGAGCATGTCCTACATCCACGACGGGGAAGGCAGCATCGAGCTTGTCCTCAAGGAGCAGGAGGGTCAAGGCGGCTTGCTTTCGGGAGGCTCAGGTGCCCTGGTCGTCATCCTGCTCCTCATCATCGCCATCTCGATAGCGGTGGTCCTGGTTCGGGCCAAGAGGAGGAAGGGCCAGGTCCATCGAAAATGAACGAAAAGGGGCCCATGGTGTCCGGTGGGAACAGGGCCAAAGGAGGGACGAAAGGATGCGCTACTGCCCGAAATGCTGCGCCTACCAGCATGACCAGCTTGCCAAGGCCTGCAGGAAATGCGGGTTCGACTTCACGGACCATGAGAGACAGCTCAAGGCCGAGATGGAGCGGAAGCTCTCCGAGGAGAGGACCCAGGACGAGGATGCCTTCGGCAAGTTCGATATCGCTTCGCCCTGCCCCGAGTGCGGGGCACCGACCCGGCAGGTCGAGAGGACCATAGAGGTCCCTGTGGAGGGGAACAAGGTCATGGTCCAGGACTTCAAGGTCATGGGCGGGGATATGAACAAGAGGTCCGTGAACCAGTATCAGATAGACATCGTGGGGGTCGAATGCTACAAAGGGCACAGGTTCTTCAGGTCGTACAAGCACAGGGAGAAACCCCTTTGCCCTCTATGCCTGGGGCCCATGATCAGGTACGGCTCGGCCATACTTAGCTGCAACAGATGCACCAAACACTATTCCCTGAGCGATTGGACCTTCAAGGACCCCGCCCAGCTGCTCGCAGATGAAGGCTGGAAGAGGCTCTGATGCTCGCTGCAGGAGGACCCGACGATGGACCTTGAGAGCAAAGAGCATCTGGAGGCGGTAAGGGCCCTGCAGGCCGCCGAGGATGCCTACCGTTCGACTGACCCGGGAGCTGCCAGGCCCCATCTGGAACGGTCATTGGAGCTCGACATCGGGATCTCGCGAGCATGGGAGCTCATGGGTATGATGGAGCTCCTGAGGGGGGACATCGGAGCGGCCGTGGAGCGTATGAGGTCCGTAAGGGCCAAGGACAGTGCCCTCACGGAGGCCGGGAAGGTCATCTCCCTTTCATCCTCACAGGGCTGGCCCCGCGGGAATAGCGCGCTGGAGCGGATGGCCGCCCTGGGAGCCTTGGGACAGACCTTCCTGTCATCAGGTATGATGGAGGCATCGGCCGTCTGCTTCAGGGCCCTCGAGGTGCTGACCGAACCAGGATGGCAGGTCATGTCCCTGCTTGGCTTCATCTACCGGCAGATGGACCATCTGGAGACCTCACTTGGCTACTATGACAAAGCCCTCGACAGCGGCGGCCCCAAGGACGAGCTGCTGTTCGACAGAGCTCTCGTCCTGTTCAGGCTCGGCAGGCTAGATGAGGCAGCAGAGGCCTTCAGGAGGTTCTCTGAGGGCCCCAAGGGCTCGGCGCAGTCATGGAACGACCTGGGAGCGGTCCTTGAGGCCCAGGGCAGGCTGGACGAGGCCATGACCGCTTACAACAGGGCGATCGAACTGGACCAGGATTATTACATAGCCCTCTACTCAAAGGGAAAATTGCTTCAGAAGATCGGGTCCATGGACGAGGCCAGGTCCGTGCTAATGAGGGCCCTGGACCTGGAATCAAGGGTATTTGATATAAACGATGTCCGCTCTTCGAAGGATGCTCCGGGGGAGGGAAGGGTCAAGGTCAAGCAGTTGATGAAAAAAAGCCCGGCCAGGTAATAGGGGACCAGAACTTGGCCCTATACTTACCAATATATTAGTAATTACAATAATTTTATTTGTAGAACACCCATCCCCGTGCGATATTGATGACGGACCCCGATATCTTGACCGCTCTGAATGCTTACCGCAAGGGCGGTCTCGTCATAGTCTATGATGCGGACGGGAGGGAGGAAGAGAGCGACCTGTTCCTTCCTGCCGAAGCATGCCTCATGGAGCATGTACGGACATTGAGGAAGGATGGCGGCGGGCTCATCTTCCTGATGGTCAGACCGGATGTCCGCGATGCCCTGGGCCTCCCTTTCATGCAGGAGCTCTTCCCAAAGCTCGGAAGGGAGCACCCCCTTTTCTCCGCCTTGATATCCGATGATATCCCTTACGATACAAGGTCATCCTTCTCGGTCACCATCAATCACCGGAAGACCTTCACTGGCGTCACGGACATGGACCGTGCGATGACGGTAAGGGAGTTCGGGAAGCTGGCACTTGACATCCCTGCGCTCACACCTGCACAAGCCCTTGGCAGGTTCGGGGAGCATTTCAGGACACCAGGCCATATACCTATCTGCATATCGTCCGATAGGCTCCTTGAGACCAGGTTCGGACACACGGAGCTCTCATGCGCCCTCTCCACCATGGCCGGCCTTTCGGGCGTCTCGGTCGGTTGCGAGATGATGGGGGATGACGGCAGGGCCCTGCCCAAGGATAGGGCGAAGGAATATGCAAGGATGCATGGCATACCGTTCCTGGAGGGTAAGCAGATCATAGATGCGTGGAGGTCATGGGACGGTGAATGGAAGAGGAGCTATGTCCCTATGGCAAGGAAACCGGTCACGGTCGGTCCATCCCCCGAAGGGGCGGGGCCTGACCCTGGGACGGCCCCGGAGAAGAAGGGGGTGAGGGTGATGGCGACGGGCGTCTTCGATATAATGCACCCGGGTCATCTGCACTTCCTCCAGAGGGCCCGTGAGCTGGGGGACGAGCTCATCGTCGTCGTAGCGCGCGACTCCACGGTGGAATCCTTGAAGAGGCATCCCATAGTCAACGAGAGGTCGCGAAGGGAGATGGTGGAGGCGTTGTCGGTCGTTGACGCCGCATATCTGGGGTATGAGAACGACCATCTGAGGATGGCGCTGGAGCTGAACCCGGACATCATCGCCCTGGGATACGATCAGTCCTACGAACCCGATGAGCTTGAGAACGAGCTCAGGAAGCGGGGCCTGAAGGTCCGCGTGGTCCGTATGGACAAGAGGACAGGGGACATAGAGGGGACAAGACAGATCCTTGCCCGCATCAAGGAAGGGGGCGGGTCGATATGAAGCGCATCGGGGTGGTCGATACGACCTTCTCGAGGGTGGACATGGGCAGTGCGGCCGAGGATGAGCTCAGGTCCTTGGGAAGGGGTGTGAGGACCATAAGGAGAACGGTCCCCGGGGTCAAGGACCTGCCCGTGGAATGCAAGAAGCTCATAGATGAGGAAGGATGCGAGCTCGTCATGGCCCTCGGCATGCCGGGAAAGGAGCCCATCGATAAGATGTGCGCCCACGAGGCCAGCATGGGACTGATCCAGGCCCAGCTCATGACCGATACGCATATCATCGAGGTGTTCGTCCACATGGACGAAGCCCCTGACGAGAGGCAGCTGGAGGAGCTTGCCCTGGCAAGGACGAGGGAACATGCCAGGAACGCACATCTACTGCTGTTCAGGCCCGAAGCGCTCAGGGCGCAGGCCGGGACCGGACAGAGACAGGGTTTCAGGGACGCAGGGCCCGTCGAAGGCAGGAGCGCTGTCTATCATTGATGGAAAGGAGGTATATACTATGGCTGAAGGGAAGATAAGGATGGCAATGGCGGTATCGGAATACAACTACGATGTGACCATGATGATGTTGGAGCGGGCCCGCGCCCATGCGGAGTTCCTGGGCTGCGAGGTGAAATATGTCGTAAAGGTCCCGGGTGTCTACGACCTGCCGTTCGCCCTGAAGAAGCTCCTGAAGAGGAAGGATGTGGACGGGGCTGTGGCCCTCGGGGCGGTCATCGAGGGCGAGACGGACCATGACGAGGTCGTGATGCAGCATGCCGCAAGGAAGATAATCGACATATCCCTCGAGGCAGAAAAGCCAATAGGGCTGGGCGTTACCGGTCCGGGCATGAACAGGGGTCAGGCCCAGGCAAGGATAGAGAACGCAAAGACCGCCGTTGAGGCCGTGGTCAAGCTCATCAGGAACACGCAGGGCATCTGATGCCGGGGCGCAATTTCTGGTCGGCCCTTCTCCGTTCTATACGTCAGTGTCCTTGGGAGACCTGACATCTTTGGATGTCTCCCTGACGAGCTCCTGGAACCTTTCCAGTTCCTGGGAGAAGGTTATCTCCTCGAAACCGTTGGCAGAGAGGATGTGGAACTCCTCCCCTTTGGGGATGTCCTGAGGCCTCTCGGCGAACGTTTCCTTGAGCACCTTGAAGGATAGGTCCAGTGCCTCCTTCCTTGTCAAATCGGTCCTGTGATCGGTCTCAAGGATGGATATGGCGGTCTTCGAGCCGCGGCCGATGGCCGTTGCCCTCCTTTCCTGGAAGACGCCCGAGGGGTCCGTCTCGTAAAGGTGGAAACCGGCCCCGTCCGCCCCACCTATGATGAGGGCGGTCCCGAACGGCCTGACGCCCTCATATCTGGTATAGACCTCGTAGATCCGGGAGACCCACCTTACCAGCGTTTTCAGGTCGGGGTCCGTTCCGTACTGCATCCTTTCCTCCTGTGCCTTCTCCCTGAGGATGTCCACCAGGACCCTTGCGTCGGCTATCAGGCCGGATGCGGCCGCCCCTATCCTGTCCGTGACCTTGAACAGCTTCTCTATATGGTCCTCCTCCATGAGGGGTGAGTAGATCGATTTGTCTATGGAGAATAGTATCCCCTGGTCGAAGACCATGGCCATGGCAAGGCCGCCCTTCTTGATGGCCTCCCTGGCATATTCTACCTGATAGACCCTCCCGTCGGGAGAGAAAACGGTGGCGGCCTGGTCGTACTGGTCCTTGTCCATGGGATCCCTCTTATGGTCTATATTTGGATCGGGGCTCAGGCCCTCCTACGCCCCTTGAACAGCCCCTTCCAGAACGGCTTCCGGGTGGCATCCTCGTTGGTCGGAGGATCGGATGGTGCCGCCTGGACCTGTCCGGGTCCTTTCGGTTCCTCGGCAGGAACGCTGGGCGACGCGGTGTATGGTACAAGTTCAAGGGGGGCCTCCAGGTTCTCGCCGTACATGCTCTGGTACCTGGATCGGAGCTTCTCGTGGGGCTGCTTGGTCAGGGATATGGAATCTATGCGCTTCTCCACCTCGTCGAGGGTCAATTGGGACCGTCTGCTCCAGGGTGTGATGTTCAGCGTCACGGAGGCCGGTACGACCACCCTGGTGACCTCTTCCCTGTCGGAGGGGGCATTCGGAGCTGCACCCGGTCCGCTTCCTCCGGCTGGTGCTTGGGGTTCATCGTCCTTGATCTTCACGGGGTAACCGAGCTCCTTGAGCTCGTACTTGTAAGGGCGGAGCCTCTCCTTGAGCTCCTCCTTGGTGATATCTCCCTTCTGAAAGGCCTTCAGGCTCTTCTCGTAAAGGGACCTTGCCTCCTTCAGCCTCTTTTTCTTATCCTTGTCCAACGAGACCATCGGGTGCCTCCCGCAGGGGTGACACGACAAGGGGCCTTCTCATATTATATTTTTCTAGATGTTCCATTGCTATCACTGCAGGTCGAGAGAACCCGCTCCGGGCAGGAAATGTCAATTCCCACAACCGTTAAATATACCATCTGGTATAGTCGCCCCCCTCCCTTACCCCATCAACAGCCAGCATTATCCGATATGCAGTTCCAGTGAGGTGAACCTATGGTCAACGGCCAGTTCGAGATGATAGTGAGCCTGAACAGGCTCACCGAAGCCATCATAAACAGCTACAAGGAGCACAACATGAGCCAGGAGGATGCCAGGAACATGGCGTACCACGTGCTCAACTTCTTCGGCTTCGGCGACAGGATAGTGGACAATATACTCGAACCCGAGGACAGGGACCTTTTCTACATGCTCGAGGACTTCGGGCTGCTCGTGACCGAGAGGGAGGAGACGACCCTCTACGACGGCAGGGAGTGGAGGATCCATTATTGGCTCCTCAAGAAGCACGCCATATCCCATATGGCCTGCAACGGTGCGGGGGTTTGCACGGTCCCTGATGAGAACCGCAATATCTACGAGGAGATCCCCGACGAGGCATGGGTCCGTGTCTGAGAGGATGACATATAACGTTCACAGGGGAACATAAACCATTAATACTGATTCCAGCTATCGATATGATGGTCAGCCTGGGCTATGGTATCCTCCCTGGCCTCGGTCACCGGAGTGATGGTCATGAAAGGTCCGTTCGCGACGGCTTTGTTCCTGGTATTACTGCTTGCAGCTACGCCTCTCCTTTCCCTGCCCATAGGCGGGTCGGCCGCAGATGCGGACGGGGAGGGAATGGTGGGTTACGGGACCGAGGTCGATGTGGGTGGTCTGCTGGAGGGAGAAGGGGCACCCATCAGGTTCGATCCCGTGATGCCCCGACCGCTGGACCACGGGAGCATCTTGAGGACCGTCGATGACCTGTCCACCCTCATGAACCCCATGGCGGGCTTCAGGTACGTTCCTTTCAGGACGACGGGACCAGCCCCCTCGGCGGGTACCAAGGACGAGAACGATGCCCCGGACAATGCTACAGAGCTCGTGGACGGCGATTCGATCGACAACAACGTCACTTCCTGGATATCCGGGACCACCATCCACACGAGCGACGTCGATTATTACTACGTGAACCTAACCGCCGCCGGGACCACAAACATCGTGGACAAGATGACGGTGACGATAGATTCCCAGGACGGCGTCAGTAAGAAGGCCTATGTGATAGCCCAGTGCCTCATCCCCAATCCACTCCTCAACCAGTTCGACGTGGCATCCTTCGAGGTGACGGGGGCCCTGCACGGTTCGAGTTCGGTGATCGAGATAACGCCCGAGGGCGACCCCTCGATCGATGTCACAATCCCTTACTTCCTGATGTTCTATTGCTTCAATTCTACCAGTATCAACTACACCGTGTCCGTAGATATCGTGAGCACCACGAGGACCGAGTGGAACGGTCTCTTCGGCGGAGGCAACTTCGTAAACACCACGATAAAACCAGCTAAGATGCAATCGGTCCAGGCAAACAACGACCTTTATGATTGGTTCGACCTCACTCCCATAATTGAGGAATCGCTCTTCGATGCGGAACGGGGTGATAATGTGGAGATGGGCCTCAAGATCGACATTGCAACGGAGGAGCGGGGATCGATGCTGGGCTATGCGGGCGATGTCATCTGGAACACACCGGTCCTCACCACCACTGTAAACTGGGTCTACATGGTATACTACAACTATACCGCCCAGCAGCTAAACATCGTTCTCAACCAGGGCAACTATCCGTTTGCCTCGATCCTCTTCGGTACGGATGGGGATACCTATCCCTTCAAGGGACAAGTGGACCATGCATGGTTGGGACTCCATCCGGAACAGCTGTGGATCTACCAGAACAGAGGTTACCTTGGGGCCGAGGGAACGGCCAGGGTCCAGTACAACATCACCAACTTCCAGTTCAAGCTATATCCCCCCAACGACCCCCCCATGAAGACCCAGAACATCCCGTCATACACCTACGACGAGGACACCGGGCCATGGCTCAAGGTCTTGGACCTGGAGAAGTCCTTCTACGACAAGGAGAGCCAGGGCAGTCTGAGGTTCGTCGTGAAGGATGCCGATACGAAGAACTCGGCCAATCTCCGTGCCTACATCGACGACGACAAGCGCCACCTCAACATAGAGGTCCTGGAGCCGAACTGGAACGGGAAGAGCACCTACCAGATACGCTGTTACGACAACGGAACGGACCTCCTTCGAGACTCGATAGACGACAGGTGGGTAGAATCCAACGTCTTCACAGTGACCGTCGTTGCGGTGAACGATAGGGCCTACATAGAGAAGGTCGATATGATGGCAGGGAGCCCGAAGGTCAATGACCACACTCCTATGGTTTACCTGCTCAGCCAGGGGCAGACGCTCAGGGACCGGAGGATCTACACCTACGATAACGATACTGAGGACCAGGGCACCATCGTTTACACGCACAACGCAACCACGACCGCCTTCACCCTCAAACCCAACGGCATGTTCAACTTCATCCCGACCAATGATGATGTAGGGGTCACCTGGATAGGCGTCTACGTCGATGACGGCCATGCCCCTGCGGATGACGACTACTGCATACTCCGGTTCGAGGTCCTGAATAAGAACGACCAGCCAGTACTGACCGTCCTCGAGTGGAGGGAGACCAGCAGGGTCATAGACCTGGTCCAGGAGACGGAACCCGTGCTCCGGAACGTAAGGGAGGACCAGGAGATCAATCTGACGCTCACCGTTTCGGACCCCGATATCGAGATAGGGCTGGCCGATTCACTGACCTGGTTCGTCACCTCGAGCGGTTGGATGGTCCACAGACATCCTTTCGACCCGCTGAAGGCCTACGTTACCTACACTCCGACCAATGACGATTCCATGGCAGGCACAGCTGTCACCGACATCTACGTGATGGATTCCAACAACTACGAGAGCGGGAAGGTCCACCTGACCTTGAACATAGACAACGTGAACGATAGGCCCCGTGTCATTTCGGTCAACGGCGAGGTCCCCAACAAGGGCAAGATGACCTTGAATGTCGAGAACGGCAAGAACGGCTTCGAGGACAGACCTTTCGTGCTAACGGTCCTGGCAGAGGATATTGACCCCAGGGACTCGGTTACGTTCAAGGTCGATTCGTCCCTCTTCAACCTCATCAGGGACCAGACGAACGAGTACCAGGTGAACTTCACCATGACCCCGACGCAGGAGATGGTGGGAAACGGGAGCATGATGCTCACAGTCACCGACAAGAGCGGTGAGAAGGATTCCGTAAGGATAGATTACGAGGTCGTCAACACCAACGACGCCCCCGAGAGGCCAGGTTTCGATTATGATGCCTACAACCTCTTCACCGGCAGGGAGATCAATTTCACCGCCAAGGACAACGGCGACCCCGACGGTGACGAGCTGACCTTCCACTGGGACTTCGGTGATGGCAGCACCGTGGCCATCGGCAGCAGGGTCTCCCATACCTTCAGGAAGGCCAATGTCTATACTGTAAGGGTCACGGCAAAGGACCCAGAGGGCCTAGGGACCTCCTTTGAGAGGTCCATATCCATCTATGACGAGGCGCCCGTGGAGGACCCGGACAAGGACACTGACGGCGACACGATTCCCGACATCTGGGAGGACGATAACGGTCTTAACAAGTACGTCCCGGACGCGGACGATGACCCGGACAAGGACGGTTTCACGAACATGGAGGAGTACAAGGCAAAGACCAAGCCCCTTGACCCCGCGAGCCATCCTAAGCGGATAAGTGATGACAAGGGCGGCCTGGACCCCATCTTGATCATCATCATCATTGCCGCCATAGCGATCATACTTGCGGCCGTCCTCTTCGTCTTCCTGGTCGTGCTGAGACCGGCGAAGCCGGTGGTCCCCCCGCAGTATTACGGCATGCAGTACCCAGGTATGCAGCCCTACCCGCAGCAGTCAGGGCTTCCAGGACAGCCCCAGCAGCAGATCGCTCCCCAACAGCAGCAGCCGATGCTGCCACCGGCACCACCCACCCCGACGGTCAAGGAGGATGACATACTGAAGGAATACCTTGACCAGGCGCAGAAGGACATGAAGGCCGATGCCAGCAGTCAGGCCGAAACGGACAAGAACGTCTGGAGGCCCCCTGAGGACGCGGAAGAGGAGAACAAGACCAGCCAGGTGGACGATCTCTTCGATGATGGTGCCGGCAAGGATACGTCGATACCTGTGTTGCCGGAGATGCCAGAGCTCTGATGTTCAGGCAAACTGCTCTTTGGGCCGTTCTCAACCGAGTATGGACCTTTCAAGGTACTCGATGAGTTCGGACACTGGAACGTCCTGTACGGTTATCAGGGTCGTATTGCCCACAGTGCCCTTTCCGGACTTCTTGGTGGTGATGAGCCCGAAGGCGTCCATCTCTTTCATGTACTGCCAGAACTGCGTATGACCCAGGGGCTTCTTGTTAACCTGCTCGCAGAGTGCCTTGTATTCCTCTTCCAGCTCGCCGGTCGAGCAGTAGGCGGTATCCTTCAATAGTCTGCTGGCAGCAAGGAGCATTATCTGCTCATGGATATTGAGCTGTGTTATGGTCTCCTCGAAGACGAATGGCTTCACCTCGGCCTTGGCGTACCTGGCATGTTCGGCGGTCACGTTCGTCGAACCCTTGTCCTCCGCAACCATCCCAGCCTTCTCCAACAGTTCTATGGCGAACCTTGCGTCCCCGTACTCCTCGGCCATGGACGATATGATCTCGGAGACCCCGTCCGAGACCGTTCCCTGGTGGAAGGAGAGGTCTATCCTCTGGTCCACGATGGCCTGCAGCTCTTCCCTGTCGTACTTGGCGAACTCGAGTATATTGGTCCTCTTGAAAGTCGAGAGGGAGGCCTTGTCAAGGAGCGTCACAACGGATTTCTGCGAGATCAATATGAGGGAGAGCGCACCCAGGAGCTCGGCGTCCTCTTCCTGGACCCGTGTGAAGGAATAGATGAGGTCCGAGCCGGACCTCTTTAAGAGGACATCGACCTCATCGAGCACGATGACAAGGTGGCATTCCTTCTTCTTGAGGTGCTTCTTGAGTATCTCGAGCATTTCGGGGATCGAGAACCCTCTGTCAGGGAACCTCTGGTCGAAATATGTGAGTATGGAGAGAAGGACCATGGATTCGGACTTGCGGTTCCTGCAGTTGATATGGACGAACTCGATCCTGCGCTTGTTCTCCATGCCCGCATCCTTGAGGAAGGAGCAGAACCTCTTGACGACGGCCGTCTTTCCGGAACCGACGGGCCCGGTCACAAGGCAGGACTGCCCCATCCGCTCGTATATCACAGGCCTGAACAGCCGCCCGATATAGTCCATCTCCTTCTCCCTGCCAGGAAGGTCCTTCGGGACGAAATCGAAGGAGAGCTTGGACTGGTCCTTGAATATCTGGCTTCTTTTAAGAGCGTTCAGGGAGCTCTTCATGGCGGACCATATCGGCTAGGTCATAAAATTACTTTCGCTGACCCCTTCCCCCACCATTGAGGGCTTCCAGCTCGAGCTTCCGCCGCTCCCCGCCCTTCTCTGAGGTTACCCCCTCCTTGGAAGCCGGGTCCCTCTCCGTTCCCTGGAGCCTTTTCATGCAGTGATAACAGAAGTCCAGGTCAGCTTCGACCCTGCGATGGCAGTTGGGGCAGGCCATCGTTCCATCTCCGTCCTCGGGTCTCCTGAAACCCGTCCAGCCCTGCAAGAGCCACATTATGCCCAGGACAAGGCAGAACACGCCAAGTGGAAGGACGATGGGCCCGCCCTGGAGACCCTCCTCACCTATCGATCGCGGCGATATGGACCATGACTGCCAAGAGAGGCCCCACAGGAGCAGGACCAATCCTGTACCGGTGAAGAACACGCCCACCGAGAGCGCTATCCAGGTGACCCAGTAGGGGCGCTCCCTCCTTTCGGAGGTCCTCTTGCTCCCATCATGGGGGACGCGTCCCTCGAGCGGTGATATGGGCATGGTCTCACTTGTCGGGACCTTTGGCCCCGTCCTACCAAGGGCTAACCATCAATGGAAATAAAAAAATAACCCAAGCCCCCTCCCCTTACCTCCGGGTCAGCCCGGTGCGGTAGGATCTTGCGGCTTTCGCATCTGGAGGTTCCATCATGGGTCTTTTCGGCAAGAAGAAGGAGTTCAGGTTCGAGACGATAACCGTTGACAGGGAGACGGAGGTCTTCAGGGCGCTAGAGGACCGTGGGTGGTCGCTCTGCACCGACCCGTTCCAGTTCGACGAGCAGAAGGCCGCGGAGAAGATAAGGAAGGATGCCATGAGAACGGGTAAGGACCTTGACGCAGAGCTGATGGTCGAGATATACGACCCCCTCTATGCAAGGACGCCCTGGAAGGCCTTGAAGTACGCCGCATGGAGGAAAGCCACCCCGGAGGAGATCCGGGCCAGGATGGCCAAGAAGATGGCAAAGCCCAGCTATGCGGACACGATGAGCTCTTACGACGATATCGAGAGCAGGCTCGACCAGAAGAGGCTCCAGGTCTCGGCCGAAGAGGTCAAGGTGTTTGATAACACGGTCAAACTGGAAGATGTCAAACTGGAAGGCGAGACCTACGGCAGCGCCTACGAGGATATGGGAATGGCAAGGACCGACATCAAAGCGGTGAGGGCCCAGAACCCGTTCGACCAGAATAATATAATAGAGGAGTCGCAGCCGGACCATAAGGGGCCAGTGTTCGACAGCGAGATACAGATCGAGACAGGGGTCCCGGACAGTTCCGACCCGACCACCGAGATAGACCCCTTGGCCCTGATGATGGCGGAGGCAGAGAAAGCCCCTGCAGCGCTTTCGACCGCGAACACGTTTGCGTCCCAGCCCCTCCCGCAGCCCGGGCAGCTCACCCCCGCCGCCCCGCCCCCGTCCGGACCCCAGGTCCATTATGTGGGAGCTCCGCCCGCTCAGCCCCCTCAGGGGGTCAAACCGCCCGAGAAGAGGCAGCAGGTGTCGTGAGATGATAAAGGACCATATGATGGCCCCCTCATCATCCATTACCTTCAGGGGTGTGGCGCTCAAGGGCATGGGAAGCGCTCCGGTAAGGGGGAGCGCCCTGAAATGGGATAGGCCCATATCCTTCCTGGGCGATGTCGACCCGGCCACGGGGGAGATAAGCAGGGACGGGGCCACGGACAACATGAGGGATAGGGTCCTGGTCTTCCCTGAGGGTGCAGGTTCCACGGTCGGGTCCTACGTCATATACAACATGAAGCTCAACGGGACCGCCCCAAAGGCCATGCTCATGAAGAGAGCGGAGGCCATAATAGCCATGGGATGCATCATAGCGGACATCCCTTTGGTGCACCGGATACCGGAGGAGCGGTTCCAGGCAATATCCACTGGCGATACCGTGGAGGTATGTCCCTCCGACGGAACGATAACGATCTGGAAAGGTGAAATGGCGGGAAGGTGAACCGATGTCCATGATGGAGACCCTTATGGGAATGAGCAAAGAGGTGAACAGAAGGATAGATACGGACCCGAAGGTCCGAGAGGTGGCGAACCAGAAGGACCGTGTGATGGTGATAGAGTTCTCCGATGAGAGAACATACACCTTGGAGGTCAAGGGAGGCCGGATGCTTGAACCCAGGGAGGGTGAGGTGGGATCACCGACCATCAAGGTGATAACGGACACACAGACCTTCGAGAAGGTCCTGAACAAGAAGATGAACCCCCTAATGGCCTATGCCATGAAGAAGATAAAGGCCATAGGACCGCTCGATGAGGTGATGGTCCTCAAGGATTTCCTCTGAGCGGTCCAAAGCATCTGGAGGTAGGGCACAGCGCTCCATGGACGATAAAAAGGTTTTAGAACCAGCGTTCTGATGGCCTGTTGTCCATTTACAGGCTTTGCAGGCAATAGATAATTAGGAGTGTTGTACTTGAGGGGTCAGATGAACCTTTTTGGTCGAAGCTCTCCGAACAGAGGTCCCAGTAGGGCACCGGCAGCAATGGCCGTGCTGGTCGTCCTTGCATCGTTGCTGCTCCTATTTAGCGCCTCTCCAGGCCGCGGGGACAATTCGCCCCCGGATGCGAATGCGGGAGAGGACATCACAAAGGCCCCCGGGTACGATCAGGTGCTCTTGAACGATATCATCACACTCAACGGGTCTGCATCCGCGGACGAGGATATCAGTGGTTGTACTAAGACCTGGAGCTGTATATCCCATACCGGTGTCGTTCTGGTGAATGCGACCACTTTTTCGCCCAGCTTCAAGGTCAGCGTGGAAGAGAACATGGAGTTCAGACTTACCCTGACCGATGCCGAGGGGCTTACCGATACGGACGAGGTCAGGGTCATTGTGACCACCAACACGAAACCCGTTCCCGTCATGCTCTCTCCCACCCCTTCCCCGCCTTCATATTACAGGTCCCAGGATATCCTGTTCTCGGCCAACTCCAGCTCCGACCCGGAGGGGAGGCCCCTTAGCTTCATATGGTCGGACAATGTATCAGGCCAGCTGTCG
>JBFYMY010000302.1:0-12209 GCA_041304645.1 Thermoplasmatales archaeon | reverse complement strand
ATCCTGAACATTAACTTGTTGAACAAGGCCATCAGCCCGAGAAAGGCTAGGACCAGACCTAGGAATATGAGAGATGATGCCACTATCAATCCTTTAAGTTCCGCCGGCACCCAATAGAGCGCTAAAAGGACCATCATAAGAAGATAGAGGAGCAGGCCTACGAGGATAATGTCTCCCAGATGTTCGACCATCCAACCGATAAGAGGCACCTTCCTGAGCTCGGCCCCAATATCGGAGATCTTCTGTCTCAAACCTGCCATGGAACCACTCCCCTCAGAGCGAACCCTGCTGTTCGATGCTTATCCTTGCCGCTCCCCGGTCCTTCTCCCCGCAGGTCGAATAATCCCCTCCGCGGGGGTGCAACAATGCATCCTTCTCCGTTATGGGAACGTCCTTCACTATGAGCCCGTCCTCCATATGGATTATCCTCCTGCAGCGGGACGCCACATCAGGGTCATGGGTGACTATGACGAATGTCATCCCGAGCTTGGAGTTGAGCTGCTGCATGAGGGACATTACCTCGTTCGAGTTCCTCTTGTCCAGGTCCCCTGTCGGCTCATCGGCCCATACTATCTTGGGCTCGTTCACCAATGCCCTAGCAAGGGTGACCCTCTGTCTCTGCCCTCCGGAGAGCTGTGCAGGTCTGTGCTTCTCAAGGCCTTTCAACCCGACGACCTCAAGTGCCTTCTCGGCCCTCTTCCTTGCATCGCTCGACCTGATGCCGCTCAGGAGGAGGACCATCTCCACGTTCTCAACGGCCGTGAGGACGGGGAGGAGGTTGTAGAACTGGAATACGAACCCCATGTTCCTTGCACGGTACTCCGTCCTCTGGTTGTCCTTCATCTTTGCAAGGTCGGTCCCCTCTATGAGCACCTTGCCTGAGGTGGGCTCATCGAGGCCGCTCAAGCAGTTCAGGAGCGTCGTCTTACCGCAGCCGGACGGTCCCATGATGGCGACCATCTCGCCCCGGTTGACATTGAGATCGACCCCTCTTAAGGCCTCGACCTTGACCGACCCTGTATCGTACACCTTCACTAGCTTCTCCGATCTGACTATGGTGCCATTTCCGGCCATATCCTATCACCTCTCCCTCAGAGGAGGGCCATTTCGAACTGGAAGATGAAATGAAGTATTTCAAGGATGCGGAATGTGCGTCCGCAGGATCAGCGCCTGTCAGACCTTGACCTGCCCCTGTCCTTGCCGCTGGGAGCACCGTGTGGGCGTCTCCTCTTATCGCTGGGAGGGCCGGACCTGCGGGGTTGGCTATCAGGCACATTATCGGGCCTCGGTATTAGCACCTTCATCGAGACCTCTACCTTGCCCCTATCGATGCCTATTACCTTGACCTTGACCTTGTCCCCGACAGATAGCCTGTCCGTGACCTTCTCGACCCGGACCCAATCTATTTCGGAGACGTGCAGCAGACCGTCCGTCTTGCCCGTCAGTTCCACAAAGGCACCGAAAGGCATTATCTTGACGACCTTGGCGGAATCGAATATCTCACCCACCTCAAGGGTCCTGACTATGTCCCTTACGGCCTTTTCGGCTTTCTTGGCAGCCTCCATGTTGACCGACGTGATGGTGACGGTCCCGTCATCTTGAACATCTATCTGGACGTCGTACTCCTCGCACATGCTCCTTATGACCTTTCCTCCGGGACCTATCACCTCTCCGATCCTTTCGGGGTCTATCTTCAAGGCGATTATCCTGGGAGCGTACTGGGATAGCTCATTTCTGGGCTCCGGTATGCATCCGATAATGACGTTCAGGACCTCATCTATGGCCTTCCTCATCTGCGGGAACGTCGCTGAGATCATCTCCATGGTAAGGCCCCTGGTCTTGGTATCCATCTGGAGGGCCGTTATGCCGTCCCTGGTTGATGTGAACTTGAAGTCCATCCCGCCCTTTCCGTCCTCCATGTCCTGGAGGTCGGTGAGGACCTTCCACCTGCTGCCGTCCGATGCAAGCCCCATCGCTATTCCCGCAACGGGCTTCTTTATCGGGACGCCAGCATCCATCAGTGCAAGGGTCGAACCGACGGTCGAGCCCATGGATGAGGAGCCGTTGGAGCCCATGACCTCGCTGACGACACGGATCGTGTAGGGGAAATCGCTCTCCCTAGGAAGGACAGGCAGGAGGGCCTTCTCGGCCAATGCCCCGTGCCCAATCTCCCTTCTCCCGGCCCCTCTCAGCGGTTTGACCTCGCCTACGCTGAAGGGCAGGAAGTTGTAATGATGGAAGTACTTCTTCTTATGGTCGCCTTCCATCGTTTCTATGAACAGGTCATCACCCGGGGCCCCGAGCGTTACAAAGCTCAGGATCTGGGTCTCACCCCTTGAAAAGAGCGCGGTCCCATGGTTCCTGGGGACGACGCCCACTTCCGCGGATAGGGGCCTTATCTCGTCAAGTCTCCTTCCGTCAACCCTCTGGTCCCTGTCCAGGATCGCATTGGTCACCTGCTCTTCTATGTAATCGTAGAAGAACCTGTCCATGATGCCCTTGACATAGACCCTGACCTGAGTTCCATCCATTTCCTTGACCTTCAGCTTGGACGCGAGCTCATCCACTATGGAGGATTCGAGCTGATGGATTATGGCCTTCCTCTCCCCCTTTGATCCCTTGGGGTTGTTGAAGAGGTACTTGTCAAGCTGTGGTATGGCCAATTTCTTGATCTTCTCGATGACCTTCTGCTCGTCATCATCGAACGATGCTGCCCAGGCCAGTTCCTCCTTCGCTGCCTTCGGTTTCCCGACCTTGGCCTTGACCTCCTTCATGAACTCCGTGAGAGGGGCCATCGTATCCAAAGCGTACTTGAAAGCCTTCTGCATGTATCCATCGTCCAGTTCTCTGGTATCGCAGTCCACCATCGTTATCCTGCTTCCGTCGCCCATCACAACGAGGTTGAGCTCGGAGAACTCTATCTCCTCGACGGAGGGGTTTGCCACGAACTCGCCGTTCACCAGGCCCACCCTGAGCCCGGTTATGGGGCCGTCGAAGGGGATGTTGGAGATCTCAACGGCCAATGTGGCCGCTATCATCCCCACGATATCCGGTCTGTTCTCGCTGTCTATGCTCAAAGGTAGTATGACCACCTGGACCTCGTTCCTTAGCCCGTCGGGGAACAAGGGGCGCATGCCCCTGTCTATCATCCTTCCTATCAGGATCGCTTCCGAGGAGGGCCTTCCCTCCCTCTTCATGAACTTGGGCCCCTTTATCTTACCGGCGGCCGCATAGCGCTCCTCGTAATCGACCATGAGCGGGAAATAGTCCATCGCCTGTCTCGCACCGCCCGACATCGTCGCGGCGGCCAGGACCATCGTGTCCCCGATCCTTGCCGTCACGGCAGCTCCGGCCTGTTGGGCCAGTCTGCCCGTCTCTATCACCAATCTCTTTCCGGAATATTCCGTCTCGAACCTTTCTATTGCCATATGTATTCACCACGGCCACATAGTGCTACGCCGGGCTGAGACGGACATCGCCATCGTGAACGGGTCGACCTTAGAGGTTCCCGTGTCGATGAGGCCTCGGGGTCCGCTCCCCAACAGGGACCCGTGAGAGGGATTATGCCAAAAGGCCCCCTTTGTAAAAAAAAGAGCCCTCTCGACCGGATCCGCATCCATTCCGGGTCGTCCTGACCGGGAACGGTCCTTGCGGTCCATCTTTTCCAGTCCTTATTCGTTTCTATGTGTTCAGGGGATTGAGCGAACCTTACTATATAAACCTTATCACTAGGTCGCTCAAAGTCCGAACATAAAGGACCGATATGGATTATTATATCTCCATCCAATATCATCACGGGGTGTGAGGATGGACGATAAAGTGAAAGGCGCAATAGAGGAACTCGATACCGAAGGGTTCGAAGAAGCCATAAGGGCTACGGAGATGCTCGTAATAGTTGAGTTCTACACGAACACATGTCCGAACTGTAAAGCAATGGAGCCCATCTGCAGAAAGGTCGCTTCAGACCTTGCAGGTAAGGCATACTTTTCCAGGGTCAACGCCCAAGGCCACATCGAGCTGGCCATGAGGTACGGGATCCAATCGGTCCCCACCTTCAAGTTCCTCTGCAGGGGCAGACCCGTGGGTGAGATCGTGGGGGCCGTCAACGAGACGCTCCTCAGGAACACCATAGTGGACATGGCCCAGAGCAGGGCCCGCTGCATCAACAGCTCCACACCGCTCAGTTACGACATGACGGGATACGCCTGAAATGCCGTATCAGGCCCCATGTTTATCTATGGCAAGTCATCTACACCTTTCATGGCCGGAATCGACTGGTACATGGAATTCGTAGACCTCGAGCACACCCCGGACAAGGACGATGTCATCGTCCTCTTCCACTTCGAACCCGCAGATGGCATGGACCCCAAGGAGGCCGTCGGAAGGATAGCATCCGAGAGCTCAACAGGGACCTGGACGACACTTGCTGAGTATCCGGCCCGCATGGACTCTCTCAAGGCCAAGGCCTTCTGGATGGATAGGGGTCTCGTCAAGGTCGCATATCCGCTGGACCTCTGGGAGAGGGGAAATATCTGTCAGCTGCTCTCCGGGATAGCCGGCAACATCTTCGGGATGAAAGGGGTCAAGAAACTGAGGCTCATCGACGCGAGACTGCCCTTGAAGTATGTCCGTTCCTTCCCGGGCCCCAACATGTCCATGAAAGGCATCCGGAGGATGATGAAGGTCCGGGAGAGGCCCCTGACAGGCGCCGTTCCTAAGCCCAAGATAGGGTTCTCCGCCCGGGAGCATGCCCGGATAGGATACGAGACCTGGATGGGCGGTTTCGATTTCGTCAAGGACGATGAGAACCTCTCATCATTGCCTTTCAACGGTTTCGAGAGGCGGGTCAGGTACCTGGCCAGGATGAGGGACAGGGCCGAGGCAAGGACCGGGGAGATAAAGGACGCCTACGTCAACATAACGGCAAAGGTTTCCGATATGAAGAAGAGGGCCGACCTGCTGCATGAGAACGGGTTCCGATATGCCATGATAGACGTGGTCATAGTAGGCCACTCCGCGGTCCAAGAGCTGAGGGACCATCTCACCGATCTTGGGATGGCCATCCACGCCCACAGGGCGATGCACGCAGCCTTCACCAGGGACGCAACGCACGGCATCTCCATGCCCTTCCTTGCCAAGACCATGAGGCTTATTGGTGTGAACCAGATCCATTCAGGCACCGCCGTTGGCAAACTTGTCGGAGGGAAGAGCGAGGTCAAGGCTGTAGCTGACATCCTTAGGGAACGGATATCACCAGAGGTCGATGGCATCCTACTCGGACAGGATTGGGGGACCATAAAGACCGCTTTCCCCGTCTCCTCGGGAGGGCTACATCCGGGTCTGATACCGGATGTCATGTCCATCTACGGGAACGAGCTCGTCCTGCTCGTTAGCGGCGGGATACACGGACATCCGAAAGGGACAAGGGCGGGGGCCGTCGCCTCCATGCAGGCAATAGAAGCCGTGACGGAGGGGGTCACGCTTGAAGAGAAGGCGCACGGTGCTAGGGAGCTCCGCGAGGCCTTGGAGAAATGGGGCGCATACAAACCCGTGTGAACTACAGCAGGTCGTCGAACCTTTGTACCAGATCGGTGAAGACCCTGAGCGCCTCAGTGATGGGCGCCGGTGTGGATAGGTCGACTCCTGCATCCCTCAAGAGGTCCAGGGGAGGTTTGGACCCTCCGGCGCTGAGCATGCCGAGATACCTGCCCAGCTGCTCTTTGTCCCCCGAAAGCAACCTGCTGGATATTGCGTTCGCAACGGAGAAGCTGGTAGCGTACTTGTAGACATAGAAGTCATAGTAAAAATGCGGTATCCTTGCCCATTCCAGACCTATCTCTGGGTCCATGACCATCTCGGGCCCGAAGTGGTCCCGGTTGAGCTTCAGGTAATGGTCGGTAAGGAGCGCAGGGGTCAGGGGTATGTTCCTCTCGACCATATCGGATATGTCCCTCTCGAACTCGGCGAACATGGTCTGTCTGAACACGGTCCCCTTGAAGGAATCGAGATGGTGGTTGACCAGGAACGCCTGTTCCTTCCTGGTCCCCCACTCATTGAGGAGCCTCTCCATCAACAGGGATTCGTTCAATGTGGATGCCACCTCGGCCACGAATATCCTGTAATCGGCGGTTATATGGGGCTGCGACCTGTGGGATAGGAGCGAATGGATGGAATGCCCCATCTCATGGGCAAGGGTGAAGAGCTCCTTGATGTTCTCCTGGTAGTTCATGAGTATGTACGGCGGGGAATCGTAACACCCGGACGAGTAGGCTCCGGAGCGTTTGCCCCTGTTCTCGAGAACATCTATCCAGTTAGATGACAGTCCTTCCTTCACAAGCTCTATGTAATCGGAACCCAGTGGTTCGAGCCCGGAGATGACGAGCTCGCATGCCTCCTCCCATTCAAAGGTCCTGTCAAGCTCCTCGACGAGCGGGACATAGACGTCGTACATATGAAGCTCGTCGAGACCTAGGGACCTCTTCCTGATGCCCACGTATCTGTGGAAGGCATCAAGGGAACCTCTGACCGCATCTATCAATCCATTGTATATCTCGGGCCCGACCTCGTCCTCATCAAGGGAAGCATGGAGCGCCGAGGGATAGTTCCTTGCGCTCGAGACGAAGGACCTCTGTTTCATCTCACCCTCGAGGACAGCTGCGAAGGTGTTCCTGTGCGATACGTAAACGGAGTAGAACCTCTCGAAGGCCTCCCTCCGGACCCTCCGGTCCCTGCTCATAAGGAGCGATATGAACCTGCCGTGGGAGATCTCGACCTCTGCCCCCTTATCATCTACCACGGATGGGAACCTCAGGTCCGCATCGTTCAGCATCCTGTAGGTCTTGGAGGATGCTTCCAGCGACTCAGCTGCCATGGCAAGGAGCCTTTCCTCCTCCTTCGATAGATAGTGGTCCTTCTGTCTGATGATGGACCTCAACGGGACCCTAGCGAACTCGAGGTCCGGGTCCTTGAGAAGGGACTCAAGGTCCTCCTTTGGCATTGACAGCAGCTCGGGGACCATGTAGGACGTCTCGGTCCCTACACGTGTCATAAGGTTTACGGCCTTATCGTGAAGGGCCTGGTAGATGGTGTCGTTCAGGTCCTCATCATGCTTCAGATGGGCCCAGGTGTACAGCTTCCCCAGCGCTCTCGATAGGTCGTCCTGGGAGCGTAGGCACTCTGCGATGACGGTCTTTGATGTGGACAACCTTCCTTTGAACCGTCCAAGGTCCGGGACCTTAGCCTCCAGTACATTCAGGTCGGACCCCCATTCCTCGGTGCTCCCGTAGAGCCTGCTCAGGTCCCATTTCATGCTCCCAGGTACCTCGGACCTCTCCTTGACCTTCCTGATATCCGTCATCCTTCTTTTCCTCCCCTGTCCATCATCATCCTGATATGCCATATCCCTGCTTCGAGGAACTCCTCACCGACAGGCTTGAACCCACATTTCTCGTAGAACCCTTTTACAGATGTCTGGGAGTTCAGGTAGATGCAGGAGGCGCCCTTGCCCTTGACCGCTTCCAGCAATCCTTTGACAATGAGCTTACCATATCCATTGCCCCGTTCTGCCCGTAAGACGGCTATCCTCTCGAGCTTGATATCGGGACCAACCCAACGGAAACGACCGCATCCGACGGCCCTTCCAGATGCCCACACAAGGAAATGGGTCGAGAGCTCTTCGTTCTCGAACTCCAGTTCGTAGGGGACGGACTGTTCCTTGATGAATACCTCGTCCCTAATGGTCCTCTCCAGAGCGAACTCTTCGACCATACTGACCTCCCTCAGCACCAATCTCTCGCTCGAGGTCCGCTCAGGGTGCTTGCCCATGGACGACAAGATGTGACCAAGATATTTCAAGGTCTCCCCTGACCGGTCGCAACGAACAATGCTCCGATATCATTAAATAAGCTCCATTGCTGATTGTTCTCAGGGACAGGAGGCATCGTCCTGGGGCATAGGAAGGCGGTCGTTCTCGCAGCATTGTTGGTCGTGATGTTGCTCGATGTAATGTCCCTGCCTCAGGGTAACGGAGAAACCGATACGACATCGCTAGAGGCACCATCGAGGTCCATAGGCAAGGTCATGGACCTCAATACGACCACCGAGAACCCCCACGCAGAACATCTCATCAGGCTCGCCAGGGCCCCAGGCAAGTACATGGACATGTTCCAGTTCATAGATATCAATGGGGATTCCAGGGAGGATATGGTCTTCAGACAGATAAACGGGACGCTGACCTCGAACGAGGACAGGACGCACATCCTTGCCGTTCTCGGACCTCTGAATGCAAATGCCACCTACGACATGGCGGCCCTTCCCCGTTGGACGCTCCCGTTCAGGGTCAAGTCCCTCCTTGTATGCGATCACAATGGGGACGGTATGTCCGATCTGGTTGTCTCAAAGAAACAGTACAGGAGCGAGGATAACAAAAGGAACTCCTCCTTCATAGGCTTTTATGGTAAGGCCGGTTCGGGACAGATATTCCCCTGGAGCGATGTTTCTTTCACGATCTGGCTCGACCCGCTGGAGAACAGGACCGCTGAGAACGTATCATTCCAGGATGTTGACGGTGACGGGGCCAGGGACCTTCTCCTTCAGACAAGGACCTGGTATAGAAAACGTCCCCAGGACTACTGGGCCCTGCCGACCAACGAATATCTCATCAAGAACGGTACAAGAGCACTGTCGGGAAGGTTGTCAAGGGCCGAGATAGGCACCGAGCTCATAGCCGAGAGACAGGACAGCGCCGTTTATGGCCTCTATTATCTTGACCATCCACTGGTCTCGGGCAATACCATGGGGGATGACGATCTGGAGCTCGTCTCGTTCGAGAGGAACTACAGGCCGTCGGGAGGCGGCAGCCTCAGGGGAGCCGTTCTTGTGGTCGGACCGCTGGACCTTTCCAGTCCCAGGTACCTTGTCAGGGGCAACGTATCAACCACGATCATGGGGGTGGTCTATGACGGGGCCACCACAAGGAACTCGATAGGGGTAATGGTTCGCGATTTGGACAGGAACGGTTACTCGGACATTCTCGTTACACAGCAGTCCATCCAGGCCAACCTTCCCAACCAGTTCATACTGGTGTTCAAAGGGAACCAGACACTGCCGCCCGTTTGGGACTTATCACTGACCCCCCCTTCGACCACCATAGAGGGGTTCAACCCACTATTCCTGGACCATGACGGTGACGGGAACGACGACCTGGTGGTCGGTTATTACAAGGAGACCGTCCTCAGCAGGACATCCTGCGGGGTCCTCAGGCTCGCTCTCGATATCTCAAAGGCCCAGTTCCCCCTTACCACATCCGGCCTAAGCAGCGTGAGCGTGATGGGGGCAAGGACCAATGACGAGATAGGAAGGACCCTCCTCTCTAGCGACCTTGACGGGGACGGAAGGGATGAGCTGATCCTTCAGACAGGCCCTCAATCATTGTACATGGACCTCTACATCATCATGGGGCTCAAGCTCCATGTGCCTAAGGTCCTTGGCATCAAGGGGTTGCCAAATGAATGCGAACGCGGTGACCAGCCCACCATAGAGGTCTTTGCCAGGGACCCCCAGAACTATCCGAGGTACCTCGAGCTATCACTGGATATAAGGACTGGATCAGGTCCTTGGACGGTCCCGAAGGTCACCAAGACCGTCCAGAACTTCTCATATGAGGCGCCCTACAACGGGTCGACGTTCATCACTTTCACGATACCTCTGGATATAGGGACCGGTTCCATGGACATCATGGTCACGGCCGAGAACACGTTCGGGCTCGTTTCGGAACCTTTCGTTCTCTATGGTGTTTCCACCATACTCAATCTCTTCCCGTACTTCACCGATGCCTCTCTGAACCCCAGCGAGCTGTTCAGAGGTGACCTGCTGAGCGTCCAAGGCAGGGTCATCGATCCCGACGACCAAGCCGACCTCGAGGGCCGGGTCCTGCTCAAAAAGGGTATGGAATGGGTCCCTGCAGGAGACCTTACCTTCCAGAGCTCGGGCCAGTTCTCGGGGCAGCTCGTCGTCCCATCCGACCTTCCGTTCGGTCCTAACTCCATCAAAATGGACGTACATGACGACAATGGCGCCACCAATGAGAGCGGAGAGCTCGATCTCAACGTCCTCCCCATGAGGCTTCAATGCTCAATGAACGTGAGCGAACGCTCGGTCATGAGGGGAAATGACCTGTACGTAGAGGTTACCGCCATAAGCGACCTTGGGCCCATATCGGTCCAGCTAGAGCTCAGTAACGGGACAAGAGGGCTCCTCCTTACTGGATCGGTTCCCGATGGGCTAACGGTCGTCAATATGACGGTCCCTTTGAACTTCACCCTTGGCGCCTACAACCTGGACATCTCGGCAACCGATGGTGTATGGACCGATACATGCTCCCTGGACGGTCCGGTCACGGTCCTCAACAACCTGCCTTCCTTAGAGGGCCCTATCGAGCTCACGCTCCAGGGATTGAGCGGAGAGCTCGACCTTAGAGGGAAAGGCAGTGACAGAGAGGACGGTACCGACCTTGTCTGGTCCCTGGACGGACCCATAGATAGCGGTCTGAGCGCATATTTCAGGGACCCGTCCGGACTGCTTTTCGTGGACATGACAGATAACAGGACCAGGTCCCTGACCGTCTCCGTATCCGATAGTGATGGCGGTTCGACCAACAGTGAGGTCCAGGTCAGCTCTAATTGGAAGGCACCCCCAATAGATGTCACCTTCAAGGTCATGGGCCCCAACGATGAACCACTGGTCGGAGCCAATATCACGGTCAGTTCGAAAGGGACCGTCATTGCTTTGGGTAGCACGAGCATGGAAGGGACGATGGACCTGGAGGTACCGGTGGCGGGTACCTACTCCGTCGTCGTCTCTCCACCGCCCAATAGCGCTTTCATCGAAAAGGTCAGGTCCGGGTACCTTCCCTACGAGGGCGAGCTTGACATAGATGCTCGAACACTGCTCCATGAGGTCTGGCTATCCTACAAAGCGCTGGTGGTGGTCAGGCTTTCGACCCTCTCCGTGACAGTTAAGGATGGTGAAGGTATGCCGGTCGTAGGGGCCAACGTAACGTTGAAAGGACCCGTGAACCTGACCCTTAGGACGGACGGTTCGGGGAACATCATCTTCAATGACCTGCCTTCCGGGACCTACACGGTCCAGGCTTCCATCGGGGATAGGAGGTCGGTCGAGAGGACCGTGTTCATTTCCAACGGGCAGTTCCTCGCCGAGGACCTGGTGCTTGAGAAGGAGGGGGATGGGCACGAGAAAGAGGACTTCCCTTATCTTGTACTGATCCTTGGCTCCCTGTTCGTTGGTCTATTGATAGGCATGCTCTTCCTCTATCTCATGGGGGCTTTTAAGAGAAAGAATGCTGGAAAATCTGGCGAGGAGTGACGGTCAAGTTATCATTTCGAATCTGTTCCCCTTTGATCAGAAAAGTATGGTAGCGGGGAATAGATTCGCGCTCAAATCACTGAGGTGATTTGGCTGGCCTTGGCACTTGGAAGTTTACTGATGAAGGCAAGTGCCAAGGTGAACCCGTTCAAATCTGTTCCCCTTTGATCAGAAAAAGATGGTAGCGGGGAATAGATTTGAACTATTGGTCTTCGGGTTATGAGCCCGACGGGATATCCTGGCTACCCCACCCCGCTATAGTGTTGTGGAGGGTGCGGTACGGTTCCCCACACCCTTGGGAGAGATGGAAACACGTTTCCATAGATAAACCTTTGCGGTTATGACGCACGGTCAGCAGTCGGTTGACTGCGAGGATAAAATAGATGATACCTCATTGCGATACCCTGGTCAGATGAGACGATACCCTGTCCTTTTGGCGGTCCTGCTCCTGTTCCTGTCCGCAACAGCCGTCCATTCGGTGAAGATAGGTTATCATGGCATAGATGCGGCCTTGATATCGGGACCTATCGACCTATCGGCCGCTCAGGCAGCTCCCGACAACGGCAGTTTCGGTCCTGCATCCCACATCGCCGTCCCCTTCATCGAGCATGACGGCAGGAAGGGTGCCGTTGGCGTGATAACGGCTGGTAATACCTCACTCACGTGCCTGATATCCGGTTTCGACAACGGCTCGGCCATACCCCGTGAGCTCTTCTGGGACACCGATGCCGACGGTGACGGGGTCCCGGACCTGGTCATCACAGATATGTCCGGTCGCATCTACCTCCTTGGGAGCGAATTCCCCGAAGCGGTGGTCCAGCTATCAC
>JBFYMY010000301.1:0-2957 GCA_041304645.1 Thermoplasmatales archaeon | reverse complement strand
ACGATCAGGGAAAGAGGCTCATGGAGGTGTTCGATGGGCAGATCGAGCTCTCCAAGAGGATGGTCGATGGGAGCTTCAAACGTGAGATATCGGTCAAGGCGATGTCAGGGTCCGATTTCGATTCTACCCCCATCCAGTTCAATGTCAAGGATAACAAGCTCCTTCCAACTGGTCCCGAACAGTCCCCGCCTCGACCAGCACCGGAACTGGTCCCTACCCCTCCCATGGAGGAGAGGAGGAAGACTAAGGTCGATGTCAAGAGGGCCCCGAGCGATACGGCAAAGCCAACCTTAAAGGAAGATGCCTTCGAGGACATAGATGAGGACTCATGGTTGAAGGAGCTCCTATTACAGGGAGCGGCCGATGCCACCCAGATCGAGCCAGAGGTACCACCTATGGCAAAGGGGGTCAGTGAGGTCATGGTCAAGGGTCCCGAACCCCCTCCTGAGGTCACTGACGGTCCTTTACGATCGGAAGTACCGGAGACCCTGCCCCTAAGGCCTATCGTCAAAGGGAGGACGCTCCTGAAGAAGGATAAGGGACGCTCATCGGAAGCTTCAGCAAGGGTGCCTACCGTGAGGAGGGCGGTCCGGACCAGTGGACCCCCTCCAGTCAGACCGAGAAAGGTCAGGAAGGCCATGGGAAAGGGTGCGACCAAACGGTCGCCTCTCGATCCGGCGGCCCTCATGGAAGAGATCGACATCACAGGCACCCAGAACTCACCTCAGAAGCTCCTGCTCGATGCGATAGATACCATTGACCAGCTACTTGAGGAGTCCGAGATATCTGTCACGAAGGACCAATCGGCCCTGCAGAAGGCCCAGAAGAAGAGGCCTTGAGCCTTCGAGAACTGGCCATTACCTCAATGTTCATTTGGGTCAGAACGGACCTATATGGCAAAATAGATGAACAATGAAAGGACTGAAGTACCTGGTGGTCGAGTGCGTAAGGACCGTTCATCGAGAGGTAACTATCATGGGACCGGCGCCTGTCCATTGACGGAGATGAGGGGGAGGTCCGTTCACATAACCTGTGAAGGGTGCGATGGGGCCTCCGACCTTTCCGACATCCGATGCTTCATGTCGGCCGCGAACAAGCTTCCCCCGGGCTTTTCCGGTGAGGTCGTCCTCAAAGGAAATGTGGACCGCTCCTATTCCGGGCCCATGGTGGAGGCGCTGGTATCCTCCTCCGAGGTCCTTGACAGGCTCGAGGGGCTCTGCGATATCGCCCGGAGGAGCGATGGGGGCTTCTTACTAAAGGGCGGCCGGGAGCGTGCCATCCTGGAAGCCAGGTCCGCATTCACCTCCGACCCCACCTCTCTCCTTGCCAAGGGGGATGCCATCAGGGAACGGCTTTCGGGGAAGGGAAGGGAAGGGGACAGGACGCTCATCGAGGGCATGGACGAGGTCATTGAAAGGACCGAGCTCATGTTAAGGAGGCTCAGGGTCTCCATGGAGCGGCAGACCCTTTGACCATCCGCATTGTTTATAACGCCGCTACATCTTAGGCCTGGCCATGGACATAGGACCAGAAGGCGGCAGCATGGTCACCATCTCCGCCTCGGACCCCAACCCATCCTTCGGCAGGGAACCGGACAGAAGGAGCATAAAGGAGCTCCTTGAGAAGGGACTGGTCATAATAGATAAGCCCAGGGGCCCCACCAGCCACCAGGTGGCAGCCTGGGTCAAAGATATCCTTGGCATCGAGAAGGCCGGGCATCACGGCACCCTGGACCCGAACACGACAGGGGTCCTTCCCATCGCCCTCGGGAGCGGCGTGAGGATGCTGGAGTCCGGGCTCTCGGAGGGCAAGGAGTACATAGCCATCATGAGGCTCCATTCGGACCAGAGCGATGAGCGGATCAGGGGCATTGCCTCCGACTTCACCGGTGAGATCTACCAGTTCGTCCCGGTGAGGTCAGCAGTGAAGAGGGGCCTGAGGACCAGAAGAGTGCATTACCTCAAGGTTCTCGAGAAGAGGGGACGTGACGTGCTCCTACTGGTCGGCTGCGAATCGGGGACATATATCCGAACCCTCATACATGACATGGGGGAGGTCCTGGGCGTGGGGGCCAACATGTCAGAGCTCAGGAGGACCCGGTCGGGAAGGATGTCCGAGGAGAGCTCATGCACCCTTCAACAGCTGCGGGATGCCCTGGAGATCTACAGGACCGATGGTGACGAGACCGCAATAAGGAGGGTGCTCATGCCCTACGAACTGCTGGTGTCCCACCTGCCCACCATCGTCATCAAGGACTCGGCGGTCGATGCTGTCTGCCACGGCGCCCCATTAGGCATTCCAGGCGTATGCTCGTTCAGGGACGACATCAAGGAAGGTCAGACGCTTGCGATATATACCCTCAAAGGCGAGGTAGTTGCCATAGGCAAGGCAATGATGGACGCTCCCAGGATGTCATCGGTCAGGAACGGGGGGGCAGCATTGGTGGAAAGGGTGATCATGGAACCGGGGACCTATCCCAGGCAGTGGAAGAGCAGGACAAGAGCTTAGGTCCGTTCGGCCAGGGAAGGGACAGATTTATATATCGCTGTCATCTTGGTTCAGCTTGGCTTTAATAATTCAGGGACCGATATCAGTACAACGAGGCCGAAGAGCACCGGATAAGGTAATATAACCGTCCGGTCATTCAAGGCCCCGTTCCAAAAAGAGGTGGAACACGATGATGGGAAATAAGGGAGTTGCCAAGGTCGCTGCGGTGCTTATGCTGGTCGTCGTCATGGCAGGGGTGTTCGTTTGCATCCCAAAGGGAGATGATAGAGCCGATGCCCTCGGCTCACCGGCCATAACGATCAAACTTGCAACTTATAAAGGAACAGCATTCGTTGCCCCGGGCCAGGATGGTGTCGTCCAGTTCACGGGTACCGTTACTGCCCTGATCCCAGTGGATCCAACTTTCCAGTATCTGATAGTCTACTTGACAGCAGATGCGGGTGGCTGGC
>JBFYMY010000300.1:0-3993 GCA_041304645.1 Thermoplasmatales archaeon | reverse complement strand
AGCGCTCCATGGAGGACCCTCTATTTTACCTTCCTCCCCTTATGGAGCGGACCTTCATCTTCGCCCTTGCCCATATCATGAGGAGGACGGGCAGGACTATCACGGACGAGAGGAACGAATACAGGATCGAGAGGGCGGTTATGGAACCGAACTGCTGTAGGGGCGGCATCAGGGCGAAGACCAGGAGGCCGAAGCCGGCAATGGTCGTACCGGCCGCACCCATGAGCGCACCTCCGGTGTTGATAAGGGTCTTCCTCGTCGCCTCCTGGATGTCAGTGGTCGTCCTCAGGTCCTCAAGGAAACGGTGAGTTATGTGGATGCCGTATGTGATACCTAACCCAACCGTCAAAGAGCCTATTGTGATCGTCATGGCGTTCAAAGGTATTTTCAAGATGTACATCGTCCCGACGATCCAGATGAGGCAGAATACCATGGGGAGCGTTGCGACGAGCCCTATCAGTGGTGAGCGCTCCTCTATGGTGAAGACCAGCATGAGGACTACCAGAGAGACGGTCAAGGTGATGATGATGGACCAGATCTGAGAGTAGGTCAAAGAATCGACGATCACCGCTGTGAGCACCATGGTGCCCGAGATGCTCACATCCTCGATTCCGCTACCCTCCATATCCCTCCACTGGGATGTGTACCTCCTCAGCTCACGCTCCAGTTCCCTGCCGTCCGCATCGTCCTGTGCGGAAACGGTGAATGTTCTGGAGCTGGAAGTGAAACTGCCCTGATGAAGGTAGAGCACCCTCCTTGCTATAGATGGATAGCTTTCGTAGTACTTCATCAATACCTCTTCGATTCTCTCGTTGGTGGCCGAACCTAGAGGAAGACCTGTCGATGTATTGAAGGTCGCATCATAGGAGTTCACGAACGGATCATCAGGGTCCAGGACCCCTATGTTGTTGGCCATGTTCAACATGGAATAGAGCAGGAAGTCCGCCTTTGGTCTAACACCAGATGATGTCGTTTCGAATGCGAAAAGGTCCGAACGGTCCTCGACGACATTGTCCATCACACCGTTCATGGCCCTGAGCACGTCTGGATCTGTCAGGTCCCCATCGATAATGACGATGCCAACTTCTCCGGAACTCCCGAGGTTGAAACGGTCAAGCACGAATTCCAGGTCCTTTGCTTCTTGCAGGTCGTCGGGCAGGAAGTCGCGTACGGAGAAAGTGACCTTGCTGAACGATGCGAGGTAACCCATACCACCAGTTAGAAGGAGTATGACGATGATTATGACCAGAGGCCTCTTCTCGGCGCCAAGTGCGAGACGGGTTATGGCCCTATTGACGATCAGTTTAGACGGATCGGACCTGCCGTTCATCCCGGCTCGGCACGTCCCTTCCTTTACTCCCTGGAAAAGGTTCCAGCACCTCTTCGCCTTGAAACCGTCTATGAGCGATTTCACTGCTGGGACGAACGTGAACATGATTAGGAAGGATGCCATCACACCCGCTGCGGATAGAACGCTGAACTGCTGGAGGAGACCCACCGGTGAGAAGAGGTTGGACATGAATGCTAGGACAGTCGTGAACGTTGCCAGGAGAAGTGCGACCCCAACCGAACCGCTCATCGCCGATAGGGCCTCTATCACTTTCTTACCCTTCAGTATCTCCTCCCTGTACCTCAATGTGAGATGGATGCCGTAATCGATGCCAAGACCCACCACAAGGACCGGTACAGCGCTTATCATGGGATTGTTATAGTAGCCCAAGAGGGAACCGAGACCGAACATCCAGAGTATGGCCATGGTCAATCCGATAAGGTTCACTATCACATCCGAGACACTTCTATAGACAATGCCCAGAATGAGGATTATCATAAAGAAGGCTAGGGGCAGAAGTATGGTCATGGACTCGTTGGAGGCATCGTTTATCCTCTTGTTCACCAATGCGTTGCCAAGGGGGTGGACCGAGAGAGAGATATCCCTGTCCATCCTTCCAACAGCATCCTTGATGCCGCCTTCTATGCCGATGACGAGCGATTCGTCGGTCACTGATAGTTCGGTCATGGTGTAGTTGAGGCTGACTATCAAAAGGGCGCCCTTTGCCTTGTAAGACCCCTTTGCCGGGTCAAAGTCATTCGTGAGCAAGTTCGTAAGTGTGACCAAAGAGGTGCCAAAGGATTGCTGGACATAACCGTACCGGAGCAGGCTCCCACGGCCAATTGCCGCGGAAGTGGTGTTCGCGATGTAACCCTTTGCTTCATCTATATCATCCAAGAGGTCCTTAAGCCGTTGCCTCGAGCCTGCTGAAAGACCTGTGCCCCCGAGGAAGGCATTCAGGGCGTCAGATGCCCTGTCCAGAGATGCAGGGACACCCTGGGCCGCACCAAGGAAGTACTGTGACCTGACGGACCCGTTCAGCACCGAGGGGTCACCTGCGTTGTAGGATATGAGGGACGCTATCTCATCCTTCAGCTCCTGGTCGCTTGCGAAGGAAGAGATGTAACTCAGCTCCCCTCCATAGCCTTCGGATGCTGTGGGGGGTCCGGAGCCGTATGCTCCAAGGAGGTCGTCAAGTGCGTTCGTGAGGTCCTGGACCGATGAACTGACTGCCCCCGCATCGGCAGGGTCCGTGAGGTTGAGCCTGTCATCGATTCTCTCTGCCTCCTTTGAGAGACCACCGGATAAAGGTATGAGAGGGCCTATCCAATCGCCCAATCCCTTCAGGTCCTCCGCCTGGTCCACCGCATCCCTGAGGGAATATAGGGAACCTGCCGGGGAGGATGGGTTTTGAAGGACCGAACCCGGGTCCTGCCATGTCTTGAAGCTCTCCGAATCGGATATGCTCTCTGAGAGCAGCACCATATCCTTGAACCCCTGGACCGTAACGACGTCCCCCTGCGGGGACTTGAGCAGGACCGTCATCATGTAGGACGAGGTGAACTTCTCCTGGTAGAGGGTCCATGTCCTTGCCGCCTCTATGTCCGGGAGGAAGTCCTCGTTGTCGAACTTCTGCTCCATTGGCTCAAGGAGCATCTCCGTGACAGCACCAACAGTGATGAGGACGAGGATGCATATCACAAGCCATGGGTGCCGTGATGAAAAGCTCCCTACCTTTTCCGTTATGATGGGGACCACCCCGGCCCCTCGAACGACTGGATTTATAAATATTTAACCAATATGACCGACCTTCTGTACAATGGAGGGGGACATCCCATCCGGAGCTCTGTAAAACCTCACCTGGCTTTCTCCAGGACCTCGACCTCGCAGGGGCAGAGCTTCTTGAAGAGCTCTGCATCGGCCTTACCGCCCACTATATCGCCCCAGTGCATTGGGATGGCTTTCTTGGGCTTAATTACCTTAACAGCTTCGACAGCCTCCTTGGGGCCCATCGTATAGGTTCCACCGACCGGTAGGAGGGCGACATCGATGTTCCTAATGCCTGCCATCTCCGGGATGACGTCCGTATCCCCCGAATGGTAGATCCGGAACCCGCCCAGGTCCACAACGAAGCCGAGCCAACCGTTGGCCAGGGGGTGGAACTGCTTCTTCGGATTGTAAGCATTGTATCCCTCGACCCGTATAGGGCCCATCTTGCCCTTGACCGGGAACTCAAGGTAGCTCCTTGGCCTCAGCTCGTGAGCTTTCTTCATCTTCGATGCGACATCGGCGGGTCCGACCACCCATGTGTCCGGACCACTCAATCTCCTGATGTCGTCCATGCTCAGGTGGTCGTGGTGCGAATGCGTGACCAGGATGAGATCGGCCTTGGGCCCGGAGGAGACCTTCCAGGGGTCAATGTAGATGATACCCTGGTCCGAGATTATCCTGAAGGATGCGTGCCCCAACCACTCTATCTTAGGGACCATGATGCTTCACCTGTGAGAGGTGTATGGGCCTCTAAGGACATTGATTTTTCTGATGACGGACATCGGCATGGACGTTCTCAAGGCCTTATGACCTTGCCGCACTTGGGGCATTCGGCCTTCCCCCCGGAGAACGTCATTCCCCTCGAACCGCATTTGGGGCAGTCAACCTTCCTG
>JBFYMY010000299.1:0-7531 GCA_041304645.1 Thermoplasmatales archaeon | reverse complement strand
AAGGAATGATGCTAGGGTTTGGATTGGTTCTATTACTGGTCCCCCTGGTGCTCTGGGAGCCGGCTGTCGCATTGACCACATCGCCACCTGCGTTCACAGATCGCAAAGCAGGTGATTTTGGTATGGCAAGTGAAATCTTGATTGAAAAGAGTGTCCCTCCAATTTGCAAATGGTCTTCTGTTGTGGGCCTTGCCCTCCTCCTTATTCTGAGTTAGGAAACTGCAGTGATCATAACGAACGCGATCATCATAACTTAAGAGGTGATCAACAATCCCAACATTCCGATGTCATGATCCCTTCCTTTATTAACCACCAATGGAATTTGCTTATCAGCCAGTTTTAGATCGTTGGAAAGGGTGGGATGCACAGGCAAAGGCCTGACGGGCTGCCTAACTAATCGCTTAGTTTGAGGTACCTGTCTGTAGTAGGTACGTGATGATAAGGACTTGCGCCCTATACATCCCGTTAGTTCTAGACCATCCTGGCTATATCTAATTATGCACTAAATGGCATTCACGGACCAGTGAACTGACCTACCAGCCCCTTGTCTGCAGCTGCTTGTCCTTGGGGATCTCGGAGATGGTCATCCCGTGCATCGGGTCCCCTATTCCCTTGGATACCTTCGCAAGTACGGCTGGGTCGTCGTAGTGTGTGACGGCCTCCACTATGGCCTTAGCCATCTTCTGCGGCTCTTTGGACTTGAAGATACCGGAGCCGACGAAGACACCGTCGGAGCCCAATTGCATCATCATTGCCGCATCGGC
This sequence comes from Thermoplasmatales archaeon, assembly GCA_041304645.1. Classification (GTDB taxonomy): domain Archaea; phylum Thermoplasmatota; class Penumbrarchaeia; order Penumbrarchaeales; family Penumbrarchaeaceae; genus JALOTP01. The sequence continues at coordinate 6,767 of JBFYMY010000299.1, read as the reverse complement.
CGGGGTCGCTATACCTCCCGCCGCGAAATTGACAACGGGGAGCCTCTGGAGGGTCGCAACCTCTATGACGAGCTCTACCGGGGCCTGAATGTCCCTAGCCACCTTGAAGAGCTCGTCCTCCCCCTTGCCCTTCAATGATCGGACCGTTCCCATGATGGCATGCTGATGGCGGACCGCCTCTATGACGTCGCCCGTCCCCGCCTCCCCCTTGGTCCTTATCATGGCGGCGCCCTCATGTATCCTTCTCAGGGCCTCCCCAAGGTCCCTAGCACCGCATACGAAGGGGACCTTGAACTTCTTCTTATCAATATGGTAGAATGGATCGGCCGGGGTGAGCACCTCCGATTCGTCTATCATGTCAACACCCAGTGACTCAAGGATCTGGGCTTCGACGAAGTGTCCTATCCTTGCCTTTGCCATGACGGGGATTGAGACCGTATCTATTATCTCGATTATCTTGGTAGGGTCCGCCATCCTTGCGACCCCTCCCTGCGCCCTGATGTCGGCGGGGACCCTTTCGAGGGCCATCACTGCAACGGCGCCGGCCTCCTCGGCGATGAGGGCCTGCTGGGCGTTGGTAACGTCCATGACCACGCCCCCCTTCTGCATCTTGGCGAAGCCCCTCTTGAGGAGCTCCGTTCCGTGCCTGAGCTTGGAGAGTTCCAGTTTCCTTACCATCTTGATACCTTCGGTGAGCCCTCATTAAGGACACCCTATATAGGTTTTGTCGGTTATTGATGCACCATGGGCAAGAACCCTCCCTCTTCTGACCGATCGATCATTGCTTTGAGGTTACTTTATCTATGCTGGACCTGCTGAAGGTATGATATGGTATTCCCTTACTGCCATGCCTGCAAAGGGGTCAAGGACCTCTGCGGTCTCGGGAGATGCCCCCTTCTGGATGACATCAGGAAAAGGCTCGCCCCCGTTGACCTGACCGGGAAGACCGTCGAAGGGCCTTCCCCCCCTTCCGTCTTCGTTGGGTCCTACGGGTATCCAAGGATCAGTGTCGGACCCCTTGCCAGCTCTCTTCCGGTTCCCAGACCAGAGAGGCTCGAATCCCCCACGTTCCTCTATTCCAGGGCGCTCGAGGACGTCTATTCCATAAGGGCCTCCTTAATTCGGGGGAGGTATTCCTTGAACGTCAGGACCGCCTCAGATAGGGGCATCCCTTCTTCTGAGCCCCTCTGGGAGATCGAGAAAGGGCTCCCCTTCAAGGGAAGGAAGGTGTTGTCATCTGTCCAGGAGCTCGCCCTCTCTTCAAGGTCGCTGGATACGGTCATGGAGCTCTCGAAGCTGGACAGGACCATAAGGGCCCCGCCGTCGCTCGATACGATAACCATGCCCATGGGGCCATCGGTGAAGATAGACGATGTAAGCGTACAGGACGGGGCGAAGGTTCCCAACGCGGTCGAGAGGGCGTCATCGGATACCGACCTACCGGCATCCGAAGCGACCATAGGGTTGTATGATAGCGGCATACCACAGGAACATCTTACCAGGCTCTTCTCGGTGGGATTGCTCGGTGAGGCACGAAGAAGAAGGCTCGTACCTACGAGATGGACCATCACAGCCGTTGATGACACGCTCTCTATGGCCTTGAAGGATAGGGTACTTGAACTGCCCCCTCTGGACAGGTTCCTTCTCTACAGCGGGTCCCACTACGGGAACAACTTCCTGATAGCTTACTATCCGCCCCCGTTCCGTTTCGAGATGATGGAACAGTGGCAGAGAGGCTCTCTATGGGGTGGAGGGAAGACTATCACGGACCATGAAGGGCCAAGGGGAAGGAAGGACTACGCCTCGAACATTACCGGGGGGTACTATGCGGCGAGGCTCCCAGTCGTCGAGCACATGATGGAGAAGGGTTTCTGTGCGGGTGCTACAGTCATCAGATGGATAACCGACGAGTATTGGGCCCCGCTGGGGGTCTGGGTGGTGAGGGAGACCGTGAGGAGCTCGCTTGTAGGCCCCCCAATGGAGTTCTCGGACCCGAGGAGCCTGATCGAGGAGCTCGACAGGTCATCGGGTGTAAGTGACTGGAAGGTCCATACCAGGTTCCTGAGGGGGAATAGGGATACGACACTGGACCAGTTCTGATAGGTTCAAAGCGAGTCCAGGAACTCGTCTATCCTCTTCAATGCCCCCTTGACCTCGTCATAGGGCCTACCGACACCTATCCTGAAGCCTCCCTCCTGGTGGAAGAATGCCCCGGGGATGCATCTTACCTCGTGATCGTTATAGAGCCTCTCGCAGACCTCTATCGAGGACACCTTGTGATCGTACATCAGGAACCCTACGGCGCACCCGTCCGGCTCGGACCATACGACATCGTCCCTCCCCTTCGCCCATGTCGATACGAGCCTCAGCTTCTCCCGTAGGGCCGAAAGCTCCTTGGGCATCACCTTATGTCTGTTCCTCAATATCTCCAGGGCAAGCCTCTCTCCCTGATGGTTGACCATTGGCGTGGTGTATATCTTCAACTGCCTGGCCCTGTCGGCGGTCCTCTTGGGCGCCACCATCCACCCGGTCACAAGACCACCAGCACCATAGACCTTGGTCACCGAAGAGGTAACCACCGCACGGTCATCAAGTTCCACAAGGGATGGGAAGGCGTTCCTAGCTGTACCCCCGTCGTAGTCAATGGCGAAATCCCTGTAGACCTCATCGCAGAACACAGGCACCTTGTACCTTTCAGTGACCCTTGAAATGTCCCTGAGCTCCTCCTCGAAGAGGGCCCTGCCGGCGGGGTTGTTCATGTTCTGGACCATAAAGAGGTCCACACCCTTTGATAGCTTCCTGTCGAGCTCCTTCATGTCGAACCTGAAGTCAGGGGCCCGCCTCTTGATGGTGTCCACAACACATCCAAGGGCTCTGGGGATCTCAAGCAAGGGCGTGTATATGGGCTTCTCTACGAGCACCCTGCTCCCGGGAGAAACGAGCGATAGATATGTAAGCCAGTTCGCCTCGCTAGTACCATTGGTAAGAACGACCCGCTCAGGGCCCACCCCGTAAGCCTCGCCGAGGTGCGACCGCAGCTCCGAGAGCCCCTTGGGGTCCGATGCCCCGACGAAGGACAGGTCAAGGGCATCATCAATGGTCCCTTTCCAGCTGGGTGTTATGTTGCTCTTTGCAAGGTCGAAGCGGGGAGCCGGTCTGTCGTTTATGTAGTTCACATGTTCGAAGGCGGGGAAGTCATACATCATGCGGGAGCACCTCCTTTCCGGTGGATGGTGAAAGGGCATGATAGATATATACTGAGACCCCTTCGGAAAAATGGGGTGACATGGACCGAATAGGACCAAGGAAAGATGGTGCAGGCCGTGCCGAGGTGATATCCCCATCGCTCAAGAGCACGGCGACCGAAGCCCTGTTCTGGTACGTTCTGATCGCGCTCTCTTTCGTTGTCCTCATCCAATCCTACAGGGAGACAGTTTCCTCCGTCTTCTTCTTCGCACTTGTGGAGATGGGCATCACGCCGCACATCCTCATCCTGGTCACGTTCCTCTCCCCCATCCTTGCATATCCGGTCTCCCGCTGGGCAGGATGGAGGACCTCCGTGTTGGTCCTGGGTTCGCTCGTCCTCCTGACCAGACTGCCCATGGGGCTCGGACTCGAGCAGCCTATCCACCTGGCCTTCTCGGCCATATCCTTCGGTGCCTCTTCCATGTTGCTCCCTATCCTCTTCGCGCTCCACAGGAGGGAGAGGAGCTTCGACCCGGACCTCTTCTCCTCCCAGGCATTGGTGGGTTCGTTCTCACTATCGCTGCTTGCCATCATCCTGCTGTCGGTACCGGGAAGCGGTATCGACATTTCCCTGGTCCCCGGCGCGTGCGGACCGGTCCTCTCCCCCGCCATATCCGCGGTCATCTGCGGGGGAATGGCCTTCTCGCTCTATGTCCTGAAGAACGGCCACCTGCTGGACAGTTCCCGTGATGGGGGTGGCAGCCCAGGCGATACGGTGAAGGGGGGTGCGGCCGACTCATGGGCCCCTGGTATAGGGCTCGGGGCAGCTCTCTTCATATCCTCTTCGGTCATGGCCCAGCCCATCCAGACCGCAGCCTGGCTCGGGACGGACCATTCTATGGCAGCTACGTTCTCGACCGTAACGATCGCCCTATTCGTCCTCTCGCTCCTGTCGGGGCCCTGGTGGCTTACGGCTCTCAGAAGGACCCTGGCCCATCCAAAATACTCCATAGGGGCCAATCTCGTCCTTGTGCTCGCCGCTGTGAACATCTTCGTCCTGGGCGTTCCGCTGCAGACCGCTCCGGCAGCGATGGCATGGATCATGCTGGTCGATGTCTGGGTCATCTTCGACGCCATGACCGACAACGCCCCGTTCAGCGGGTCGGACGATGAAGGGATGGGCCCGAGGAGGTTCCTCTGGAACCGGACAAGGGACAGGAGGTCGCCGTTGGTGTTCTCGGTGCAGATGATGCTCTCTGGTGCGGTCCTTGTGTTCCTTACGGTCCTCCTTTCGGTTGCCGATCAGTGGTCTTTCGTCCCGTTCGGTGAACTTCTCAAGGACACGGTCCCGGAGATATATGTTGCATCGTTCGGCATCCTTGGGATATCCGGTTTCATGTGCTCCAAGGCTGCGATCTATGAACCCGAATCGGTCTTCCCCCAACCCATCGAGAGGACCAGGGGGTCCCCCACCATAGATGCAGGACGTGGGGCCGGCCACAAGAGGTCGAAGGGAGCGGTGTCATCCAGGTTGAGGTCCCAATGGCTGATGTTCGGTGCGGCGGCAACGGTGCTGATGCTCCTGTCAATGGGTTCAGGCCTCGTCATGCGCTCGGACAGGCCATCCACCTCCGAGCTCGAAGATACGGGCACCATAAGGGTCGCTTCCTACAATATCCACCACGGCTTCTGCAACGATGGAAGGGCCGACCCGACGCCTCACCTGGAGGTCCTCGAGGAGATCGATGCAGATATCATCTTCCTTCAGGAGAGCAGGTCCCTCCTCCCCGCCGAAGGCGGTTATGACCCCGCGCTCTATCTTGCGGGGAGACTGGGAATGCATCTGGTCCGGGGGGGCGGCCCCGAGCTGGGCGATGAGGGGCTGGCGATCCTTTCCAAGTTCAAGCTCAGGGATGCTTCGGTCCTGAAGATGCCGCATGAGGACATACCGCGAACCGCTCTGGTGGTGAGGGCGGACCTTGGACACAGGGAGCTCTGGCTCATGAACGTTCATATGGGCCTTGAGGCGCCCGAGAGGGCCGAGCAGATAGACTGGATCGCAGGTAGGACCACTTCATTATCAACGGAGAGGTGGCCCGGAATGCCTTTCATCATCGGGGGAGACCTGAACACCGAACCTGATGACCCGATCATGGGGAGATTGAACTCGACCGTCCTGGGGGACGGGCGTTGGAACACTTCGCTCCCGAGCCTGGGTCTGAGGAGCGCATGGCATTCCGTCCCCGCTCCTTCAAGGAACAGGGAGCTCCGCCACCACACGTTCCCCTCCTCGGCCTACGACCTTCCCAAGGAGCATATAGATTACATCCTGCTCTCGAGCGGGATGGAACCTCTCGAGGCTTGGGTAGGCGATGGGGCCGATGCTTCCGACCACAGGCCCATCTGGGCCGACATAAAGCTGTTGTAAGGGTTGTTACCTATCCCGTGGATGGCGAGGTATGACCATGGTCGAAATGAGCATGCTAGACAGGAAGGCGGACGGACTGATAGGGGAGATGATAGAGCTCACCAGGGAGGTCCTATCCATCCCGGCCATCGCCCCCGAGTCGGGTGGTGATGGGGAGAGTGCGAAAGCAACCAGACTTCTCTCCCTGATATCAGAATGGGGTTTCGACACCATAGAGAGGTTCGACTCGCCGGACGAGATGGTCTCCTCGGGGACCAGGCCCAACATCATCCTGCGGATGAAAGGGGCTGAATCCGGCCTACCGAAATTATGGGTGTTCGTCCACCTCGATGTCGTGCCTCCAGGGGACATGAACAAATGGGCTGCGGACCCATGGACCCTCAGGGTGGAAGGGGACAGATTGATAGCAAGGGGTGTGGAGGACAACGGCCAGGCCCTGGTCAGTACCCTCTTCGCGGCAAAGGTGTTGTTGGACAGCGGGGCCAAGCCCGAACGCGATATCTGCATTTGTCTCGTCTCTGACGAGGAGGTCGGTTCCGCAAAGGGTATGGTCTTCCTTGTGAAGGAGCACAGGGACCTGTTCTCCGAGAGGGACCTCTTCATCGTCCCAGATGCGGGAGAGCCCGATGGCTCGCTCATCGAGGTATCCGAGAAGTCCATAGCTTGGGTCAGGGTCAGGACATACGGGAAGCAGGTCCATGCATCCATACCCAACAAGGGCATAAACGCGAACCTTGCGGCGATGAGGTTCCTTGTCGCCATGCATGACGAGCTGAAGGTAAGATACCCGCTCAGGGACGACCTGTTCGACCATCCCTTTTCCTCATTCGTTCCTACCAAGAGGGAGGCGAACGTCCCCAACGTCAACACAATACCCGGTGAGGATGTGAGCTACATCGATTCAAGGATACTCCCCCAGTACGATCCCGACGAGTTCTTCTCCCACCTGCGGAAAAGGGCGGACGATTTCGAGAGGGAGCACGGGGTGAAGATGGAGCTCGAGAAGCTCCAGTTCGAAAGGGCCGCCCCCCCGACCCCACCGGACCACCCGATAGTCGGAATGCTTAAAAAGGCCGTTAAGGAGGTCTATGGCGTCGATGCGACAGCAAGGGGTATAGGTGGAGGGACCTGTGCCGGTATCCTTAGGCGGGAA
>JBFYMY010000298.1:0-5957 GCA_041304645.1 Thermoplasmatales archaeon | reverse complement strand
ACGAGCAGAGCACCCGTCCGGTCCACTCCCAGGGCGGTTCCCTCGACGGTCCCTGTCCCCATATCCATTCGGACCCTTCGCTTCAGGGTGCAGGACCTTTCGGACCATTCGTTCAGAAGTGCATCGATCTGTTGTTCAAGGAACATGGAGTAATGGAGGTCCATGAAGTACATGAGGTTCCTCAGGAGCTCTTCCATATCGATATCATGTCCTGACTCATCTCGCAGCGTGGTCGCTGAAGTGGACAGCTCCTCCGGAAGGTCCGATACCTTGGAATTGACATTGATCCCTATCCCGGCTATGACGCTGTCCAGCCTGCCCTTGGATGAGGTCGAAAGGGACAGTATCCCGCATACCTTCTTTCCGTTCACAATCACATCGTTGGGCCATTTGACGAGCGCATTGACCATGGCCGTGCAACCTATTGCCTTGGCCGCCGAAAGTCCGAAAACAAGGGGTAGGGGCGAGATAAGCTCGGGAGCTATCTTCGGCCTCAGGACGACGGATAGATAGAGCCCGCCAAGTGGGGAAGCGAACGACCTTCCCATCCTGCCGGTCCCTTCGGTCTGTGCCTTTGCCATGACAACTGTCCCTTCCCTGCATCCCTTGGAGGCCAGCTCCATGGCAAGCCTGTTGGTGGATGGGAGGGCGTCGAAGACCTCCAGATGCCTCCCTATGGTCCTGGTCGTGAGGCCGCCCAGAAGGATGGAACGCTTTCCTTGAACGGCGGTCATAGGGACATCAGCCCCGCTGCGCTCGCTCAATCGATGAGGGACCGTAGGAGGTCCATGTCGTAGAGCATGTTCATTATATTGTCATCCTTGTCCACAATGGGTACCTGTTCGAAATCGTTGACCCTCATCACCCTTGCCGCCTCGTGCGCCGGGGTCCTTCTATAGAGGGTCGATAGCTCCTTGGCCATCAGCTTGGAGATAGGGTCCGAAGGCAGCTGGACCTTGGCTTCCTGGTAATAGAGGTTCATCACGTTCCTCAGACCCTCCCAGGTCCAGGCATCCTCGTCCTCGGATATGCCCAATGTCGTGAGGCTGATGTTCTCTCCGAGGTACTTCAGGTCGAAGAGGTCCCTGTCCGTTATCAGACCGCAGAGCTTGCCATCATCGTCCAGCACCGGCATTGCATAGACCTTCGAGAGGTTCATCATCTGCGCGGCAACGTTGGCCGGGGTACCTGAGTAAATGTAGGTCGGTTGGGACCTCAGGTATTCCTCAACGGGCTTTTCGACCTTGTTCTTCTCTATGACCTTCAATAGGTCCGTAGGAGTGAGCAGGCCTACCAGCTTTCCCTTCTTTATAACCGGCAACCTTCTTTCGTTCTCCTCGAACATGATCCTTGCCGCTTTTTCGACGGGGGTCGATGCGGATACCGTCGGGGTATCCCAGTTCATGATCACGGCGACCTGCTGCTCTCCCGGGTTCTGGAAGATATCCTTCCTGGTTATCGTCCCAAGGACCTTACCGTCTCTGTCTATGACCGGCATCCCGGTCCTCTTGTTCCTTATGAGAGTGGACAGGACATCCTCCCTGGTGGCTGGCAGCTCGACAAATACCGGTTTTCTGACCATTATCTCTGATACGTTCATTTGTATTACCACCGGGGGATGTGGGGGGAATATGAACATTATATTAAAGGCTTTTGAGGAGGACCTTTTCGCATCGGACGGTCACCAGAGAAGACGGTCCTGGCCTGAGAAACGGACCACCCAGGACCAGGGGTCGGACCTGCATCCCCTTTTCGGTCCCTTAAGTACCATCAAGGAGGCACGCGTACCCCTGGATAGCCATTCCCTGCTACCCCACACCCCTATCCCATTCGCCATGCAGCTGAACCTTGTTCCTGAGAGGGTTCGTCCGACCGCCATGTCAAGGACCAGTTTTGAAGCATCGGTCCCAGAGAGCCCGGTCCTGTGCAAAAGCGACCAGGCAGACTCCATCTCCCGGAACATATCCAGCCTCATCGTCATAGCATTATCCGTACCGAGTCCCATGGAAAGACCCTCATCGAGCATACCTTTCAGGTCAAGGTGGAGGCCGAAGGCAAGGGATGCCCGGGGACAGACGACCACAGGTATGTCGGCATCGGAGAGGGCCCTCCAATCGTTCCTTGTCCCGGACACCATGTGGACGACCATATCAGGGTCCAGATCAAGTATGGCCGAAACGTCCTCTCTGAACAGCTCGGAGGCATGGAGGGCGAACGGTATGCCCCGCCCCCGTGCAGCTTCCCTTAGCCCTTCGCCGCAGCTCTCGAGGGAAGGCATACCCAGTCCCTGGGCCATTTCAAGCAGGGGTCCAATGCCTTCATAGGGATCGGGCCTTCCGAACCCCAGGACCCTGGTCGGTGAACCCCTGGCAGCCTCAAGGAGGGCCTTCATCCCCCTCACCCCCCCCTCCCTGAAATCGATAACGGTATCAACTCCCGGGGAGACCTCCTCAAGGGACGACCTTATGGAACCTATCAATGAAACATCATCGATGCCTTCCAGGAACCTGTGCTTGGCACCGCCCGGGAAGAAGGCCTCCTTTACCGATAACGGCAGGTCCCCCCTTGCATCATGGTCTGCCAGGTGGGAGTGCATGTCCAAGAGGCCGGGGACTATGAGGCCCTCGACCAAGGTCAGACCGTCCACAGGTCCCTCAAGCTCTTCAAGGGCCACATGGGCTATGGCCCCGTCTATGACGGTTATGGAGCCTTCGACGCTCCCCTCGGGAAAGAGGATATCGCCCCTTAACAGATACCGTCCCTGCCTCATCCCTTGCATATAGCCTTACCCCTATTTATCGGCCCACCCCCGAATTTGGCACCATCAATAGGATTATGTGGGACTTTCGCCCATCACTTGAGAACGATGAGGGTCCTGCATGTCAACAATCAGGCATCCGTCGGTTATCTCCTCTCCAGGGCCCAGCGGAAGCTAGGGCACAGGTCCGACCTGCTTTCGGTCCCGAACCCCAAGCAGAGGCCTCCGGACATAGGGGCTGGGAGCGTACCGTGGCTGTTCGCCGAGCTCCTGGCCAAGGCCCCCTCCTATGATATCATCCACGTACATGGCGGCATAGGCATATCCGGCTTGGGGCTATGGCCCTACCGTCTCGCCGGTAAGAGGTTCTTCTGCCATTATCATGGCTCGGAGCTCAGGGAGGACAAACAGACGCTCTTCCATTCCCTTGCGGAAAGGCTTTTCATATCCACGCCAGACCTGACGCGGTTCTCGGGCAATGTGGGTGGGAGAGAGCTGGTCCATATACCTAACCCTGTCCATATTGACGATGTCATCCCGGTAGATTGGACAGACCGCTCAAAGGAGCTCGAGGGGGATGGCCCACTAAGGGTGGCCCATCTTCCATCGCTGCGGAGGGTGAAGGGAACAGACAATGTGATAGCAAGTGTCAAGGAAGCATGCTCCAATGGTGCAAGGCTCGAGCTGGATGTCATAGAGGATGTGACGTTGGACGATGCCATGAGGAGGCTCTCCATGGCACATATCTGCATAGACTGGATGTCAGAGGACTATGATATCCACGGAGTGGTCTCCGTGGAGGCCATGGTAAGGGCCGTTCCGGTGGTATGCAATATAGACAGGTCCCTCTACCCAGCTGACATACCGATAGTCGCCTCTAAGCCATCCTCCTTGGCTAAGGTCCTTGCAGGGCTCTGGGACAAAAGGGCGGACCTGCCATCAATAGGAGAGCGTTCCAGGCGTTATGCCCTGGACCGCCATGACCCTGACAGGGTCGCTCAGCTCATGGAGAAGTATATCTAGGCCCCGTTGGATTTAGGGGCAAGACCTCAAATGGTGGCGCCGATGATATCAAGGAAGGCAATCATCAATAAGAACGTTGAACTGGGAAAGGGTTCCTCTGTGGAAGACCACGTCATCCTGGGCGCCCCGGTAAAAGGTGATGACCCATACCCAGTGACAGCGATCGGGGACGGTTCGATGATCAGGTCCCATACGGTGATCTATTCCGGGAACAGGATAGGCAGGAACTTCCAGACGGGCAACAAGGCGAACATCAGGGAGACAAACGTTATTGGGGACGATGTATCCATAGGGACCCTCTCGGTCGTGGAGCATCATGTGACCATAGGCAACCGTGTCAGGGTCCACTCACAGGTCTTCATCCCCGAGTTCAGCGTCCTGGAGGACGGATGCTGGCTTGGCCCGGGCGTTGTCCTGACCAATGCCAGGTTCCCGAACACGGCCTACACGAAGGAGGAGCTTAAGGGGCCCAGGATCCGTAGTGGCGCCAGGATAGGGGCCAATTCTACGGTGCTCCCCGGTGTCACGGTAGGGCCGCTCGCCCTGGTGGGCGCCGGCTCGGTGGTGACCAGGGACGTCCTTGAGAGGGAGGTGGTGGCAGGGAACCCCGCAAGGAGGCTTGGATGGTCCTGTACCTGCGGGGTGCCTCTCGAGGGTGACGGCAAGGCGCTCGTGTGCAGAAAGTGCGGAGCAAGGTTCGATGAGGGAGAGCCCCCGAACCGAATTGAAGTGGGGTGAGGGCCGGTGTGTCCTTTCGGTCCGGTCGAAAGGGCATTGAAGGAGAGCCCTCTGGTGGTTTTCGACCTTGACGGGACCCTCTTTTACCTTGAGGTCGACTGGAAGGGGCTTTTGAACGAGATGGGCATGATAGCTTACGAGAGCAGGCATGTGGGCCCTTTCAGGGACCTGGTCGAAGCTTACGATTGGTGCCGGGGCCGTGAGAGGGCTAAGGAGAGGATGCTCCTGGTCCAGAGGGAGTACGAGGGCAAGGACCTCAAGAAGGCCAGCAGGCTCCTGCCTGGCACCAAGGCCGCCAGATGGAGGCTCTCTAGGGGCAGGATGTGCTCCATCTTCAGCCTTAACACCTCGGATACGGCGGATGGCCTTGTATCCTCCTGGGGCTTCTATCCCATAGTGACCGTTGACAGGACGGACAGGTCGAAACCGGACCCCGAGGGTCTGGTGAGGGCGATGAGCGCAAGGGGTGTCGGTCCTGACCGGACGGTATTCGTCGGCAATTCCCCAAGGGACAAAGAGGCAGCCCTCAGGGCAGGGGTCATGTTCATAGATGTGAAGGACATAAGGGAGGAATGGTTCGCATGACGGTGCAGCTCAACAGGATGTTCGTGGATTCGGAGATCAGGAAGGCGGCTTTGGAGACCCTAGAGAGCGGTCACTACGTGAAAGGGCCCAGGGCTTCGGAGTTCGAGAGTGAGTTCGCTCGGGCAGTAGGCGGGGTACATGCCGTCAGCTGCTCGTCAGGGTCCACGGCGCTCATGCTGGCGTTCAAGGCATTGGAGATGGGAAGGGGGGACGAGGTCATAGTTCCGTCCCATACCTTCGTTGCGACGGTGAACGGTTTCTGGCACTACGGGGCAAGGCCAAAGTTCGTTGACATAGACCCCGAGACCTATACGATGGACCCGGAGAAGGTCAGGAAGGCCGTAACGAAGAGGACGGCCGCCATCGTTCCCGTCCATATCTACGGTCACCCTGCCGATATGGCCCCCATTCTGGAGCTCGGAGAGGAGCTGGACATACCGGTCATAGGGGACGCTGCCCAGTCCCACGGAGCGAAGTACAGAGGGGTGGACATAGGGAAGCTTGGGGATATGACATGCTATTCGTTCTTCCCCTCGAAGATCATAACCGTGGCCGGGGAGGGGGGCATGATAACCTGCAAGGACGAGGAGCTCTGCGAGCTCCTGCAGGCCCTGAAGGACCACGGCAGGTATCCGTCGGACCCTGATAGCAAGTACATGTCATCGATAGCCGGTTTCAACATGAGGCTCCCTGAGCTCCTGGCCGCCATAGGGAACGTCCAGTTGAAGCATATGGAGGAATGGATAGGGAGGAGGAGGGAGCTTGCGGCCATCTACAATAAAGAGCTGGAAGGCGTCGGGGACCTTGTTCTGCCCGTCGAGAAGGAATGGGCAAGGCACGTCTATTATCTCTA
>JBFYMY010000297.1:0-5375 GCA_041304645.1 Thermoplasmatales archaeon | reverse complement strand
TACTTTTCGAAACAGACCATCCCCAGTCCATATTCCTGGAGAACTATACCGGGACCGACGGGAAGTTCGGGTTCGATCTGCATCCCTCCGAGTACAGGATCGTGTTCGGTAACGAAACGCTTCACGGGGAGACAACTGTGGAGGTCAACGAGAGCGGTCTGACGGGAGTTGTTCTGAGATTGGTCCCATATTCATACCTTAACGGAACCGTTACTGATGCAGAAGGGGTACCGCTCACGGATGTCCAGATATCCCTTGTCCATCCCGAGGCCGGGGAAGGGGCCATAATCGAGAACAGGACCACTGACGGAAGCGGCTCATTCTCGTTCATGCTCGAGAAGGGGACCTACAGGATCGATGTCCCGGGGACCGACCTCTTCCTATCTGCATCCTCGGGCGTCGTCACCCTCACAGGGTGGAACGATGTGGAGATAACCATAATGCTCTTCAATAGAACGTCAGGGACGGTAATGGGCAGTGTCAGGGGCGATGGTGGCCCGATGGAGGGTGGCATCGAAGGTGGCACCGTGTGGTTGAACGACGCCCTTGGGAACCCGTTAATGTCCACATTGACCGGTCCACTTGGGGCTTTCGAGATGGAGGACGTTCCCTACGGTACAGGTTATACCATCAATGCGACACCGCCCGTTGATCTGATGGGAGAGCCTCTGGTCAGGACAGGATACCTTCCAAGCCCCGTCAAGACGCTCGATATCGCATCCGCCATTACCGTAGCGGACCTGACAATGACATATTATATGGTCCCGTCAAGCGGTTATTTCAACATCACCGAGTACGGGCCCAAAGGTGACGGTGTCTTGCTGGACGAACCAATAAGGATCCTTTTTTCCGAGGCCATTGGTAAGGAGGATTTCCCTTCTCTCTTCGAGATCTCTCCCGAGCCAACGACAATCAGGTTCAATTGGGACCTTGAGGGCGTTGCATTAAGGATAGACCATGACCCTTTTACCGCCAATACGACCTACAACGTCAAGGTCGCAGGTTACCTTGTATCCTCGGCCGGGAACTGGCTCTGGGGCGGGGAGGACCTGGTCTGGAACTTCACGACAGGGTTCGAGCAAGGCGCTTGGACCCTTGACGCCAAGACCTTAGTCGTGGGCTCCGACAGGACCACATACATCAACGCGACGGGAAGGGCGGACCAGTTCGTGTACGTCGTGATATCCGGGCTCGGCTCCTACCTGTTGAACGAGACCGGTCCTGGGACATACAATGTCATCATCACCCCCTCAACGCTTGCTTGGGACACGGAATATTCCTACCATTTCTCCGACAGAGCAGGAGGGTCCGACCTCGCACCCGAACTGGGAGGGAAGTTCAGAACACCCAAGGCCATCCCCATAGGGGATGATGACGATGATGACGATGATGATGACGACGACGATGATGGGATAGGAAAGTACATCCTGCCTCTTTGCATCGTGCTGGGAGTCGTTCTGCTGCTAGTCATCATAGCTCTGGTCCTATTCCTGGCTTTGAGGAGGAAGGACACGTCCAAAGGATGGGAAGAATGATATCATCGGGCATTGACGGCCCGGACGAACCCAAAAGGCATATATGGTCGTACCATCCATCGCAGTGCTGGAGGCCCCCTCTTGAGATACTCTCGATCTGCCGGGACAGCGTTCATCGTCATGACGGCATTCATCATAAGCACGCCTGTCCTGCTCATCGCCCAAGGTACCGCATCCATAGGTCCATCCGATATCAGGTCCACAATGGATGCGCGGGAGCATCTGGACCCTTACCTGAGGAGGGTCCTGGAGGGGGATCAAGAAGAGATGAGGGTCCTTGTCCGCTTCACTGACTGGCCGATAGAGGACGATATCAGGTCCGCTGAAGGTCTGGGAATGGAACACATCTGCTCGATGCAGGTCCTTCCGGCGGCCCTATTTAAGGGGACATCGGAACGGATCTCCCGCCTCTCAAGGATGCCTCATGTGGAATGGATCGAATATGATGGTGAGCTTGAGCTGTTGATGGAACAGTCGCTCCTTACCATAAATGCGACGGTCACATGGAACTCATGGGTCGAGGGGGCCAGGAGGGCCTTCCCGCAGATGAACGGGGAAGGTGTGACAGTTGCCGTGGTCGATACCGGCATAGATGCCGGCCACCCTGACCTGGACTACGGAGAGAAGACGATAATCAACATCAAGTCCGACATCCCCGGCGGGCCATGGTACGAGCTCGAGAACTCCGATACGAGCTACGGGCACGGCACCCACTGCGCGGGGACCATAGCCGGGAACGGGGATGCCTCTGCCGGTGCAAGGTCAGGGGTCGCCCCTGCGGCCAAGCTGATAGGCCTCTGCGTCGGCGATGTGGGAATAACGCTCACGAACACGCTGCAGGGGCTGGAATGGGTCTACATGAACTCGAAGGCCCCCAACCCTTACAACATCAAGGTGATATCGAACTCGTGGGGTGGTGGGGCGGCCGAATATGACCCCCAGGACTCGACATCCATCATCTGCCAGAAGCTCACATACGAGAACAACGTGCTTGTGGTATTCGCCATGGGCAATGCCGGGAGCGGTTTTCATACAGGGGAGACACTCACAGCCTCCCCGACAGGCCTCATACCGTCCAACATCGGTGTCGCTGCAACGGAAAGGGACGGTTCTGGAGTGGCGTATTTCTCTTCACGTGGCGAGAAGGGTAAGAACCAGACCTATCCTGATATATGCGCTCCCGGGGTGAGGATATGGTCGGCCCATGCAAGGGCGACCGAGATCTCGGCGATGTCCAAGCTGAGGGGCAATCCGAACCCCTATTACCTTGCAATATCCGGGACCTCTATGGCCACCCCTCACATCTCAGGCCTGGCCGCATTGATGTTCCAGGCCGCACCTTCTCTCAGGGTGTCCGACAGGTTCGAGGATTACAGCGGGGACGACCCGGAAGGCTGGTACGGGAACACGTTCAACAGGATACACGAGATCGAATGGATCATGGAGCAGACGGCATTCTACATCCATCCTGATGGAGTACCCCTTACCGATGAGAGCACCGACAACGGGGTACCCGAACCGGAGGACACTGGTCCTACGGAGGTGGGATGGGACGGAAAGAAGATGGACTGGGCCCAGGGATACGGCTTGGTGGACGCCGAGAAATGCGTCGGGGTGGCACTTACCCTGCAGCACCTTCGCATCGCTTACCCGCCGGCCAACCAGTGGACAGTAAAGGATGCCATAGAGGTCTACTACGGGAACAAGGTCTTCGGACCGTCCGTCCATAACCTGTCCACGGACACGCTCCAGACCGCATGGACAGGGGAGTTCGCAAGGTATGCCCAGGACGATGAGGGACCCCTGCTGGTCCAGAACCAATCAAGGCGCATATGGGTCCCGGAGGGAGCGACGGAAATGACCATAGTCCTCTCCTACGACCCTGTGAACCTTGTCGATAGGTCGGTAGGAGAGCTCACCTTCGTGGTTGATATGAACGACGACGGGACCTTCGATTACGAGCATCCGTTCCTTGGGTCGAGGACCTCTGGCACGAAAGAGGCGGTCCTACCGGTGGACCCATCAGACACGGGCGGTTATTGGGCAATAGGCATCTACGGACGAGGGTTCAGGATCATCAGGCCGATAATTGACAGGGAGTTCATGGAGCTCAGGATAGAGTATTCCATAGGTGTCGCCCTGCGGATGGTCCTGCCAGAAGGGGGCATCATTTCGGTCGCACCTCCCATACCGACCTCCATGGTCTCCACCTGGGAAGAGGGGACCCCCTCGGCAGGCTACTCGGGCGGTACCATATCTCTCTCCGGAACCGCGTTCCATGAGGACAGGATGCATCCAATAGAGGAGACCCCTCCGTCCGGTGGGGGGCGGTCCAGATTATGGCTGGTCCTGCTGATCGCGGCCCTGGTCGTAGGGGTCCTTGCAGCTTTGCTTTACATCCGTCAGAGAAAGAGGGTGACGAAGCCCCAATAGTGCGCATTTAGGGAACCAGTATATATCCGCGAGGGGCCCTTTTTATCATGGTGGTACAATGGGTTACAAACGGATAATCACCATGGAGGACATCATGGAGAACCGCAACAGGGCACTGATCTACCGGACCATAGTGGCCTCCCCCGGGGCCAGCTTCTCCGACATCAGAATGCTCCTTGGCATAAAGAACGGAACATTGTCCCACCACCTCATCAAGCTGGAGAAGGAAGGCCTGGTCAAGTCGAAGAAGATGGGGATATTCCGCAAGTTCTTCCCGGCGAACGGTGACGTCCCCAAGGACCTTGAGGAGAAGATAATGGACATCGTTCTGGACAACCCAGGGATATCTCAGTCCATGGTGGCAAGGCATCTGGAGATCACAAGACAGGTGGCGAACTATCACATATCCTCCCTCAAGAGAAAGGGCATCGTGATAGTGAAGAGGGCCGGCAGGGACTCCCAGGTCTATCTGAGGTGATGGACAGGGAAAGAAGTATGGCCCCGAGCGGGTCATCCTTGCAGATGGTCTCCCGATCGAGCGATCATCTTTTATTTATGGTGTAGGCGCAATTGGTGCATTTCCAGATCTCGAATATATCCTGGCCTCTGGAGAATGGGACCAGATTGCCCTTGTCGCACTTTGGGCATTTCGGGAACAGCTCCGCCGTAGTTACCGCCTCCGATTCAATAAGACCTACAGGTCTATTTATTATTTGCCACAAAGCCAGGTGGGACTAAAAAACGGGCGTCTCTCACATGAAGAGGATGGTCCCTATTATTATCAGACCCGTGACCACCAGGATAGTGGTCAACAGGAGGGTAAGATGGACGTGAGGGCCGTGCTCCGGGTCGTCCAGGGCGCCCATGAGCCCCTTGCTCCCGAGAGTGGACATGACCTTGCCCAAGGAATACCTGGGAGGGGTGTTTCCGAGCTGCCTTCCTTCCATTTCCGGCACCATCATGTCCTACAAGGAAGTTGATTACTTAACGGTTTGGTAGCGGGGTCGGTTCATAACGGTCAAAAGCGGGCGGGCCCATAGATAGCTTTATGGTCAATACGTCCATTCCACGCTCCGGAAGTTATACCTCTGGAGCTGTTCTTATGACCGTGAAGCTTGACGGTGAGACCGTGACGTTCGAGGATATCGCAAAGGTCGGAAGGGGCGGAGAGAAGGTGGAGCTATCGGACCAGGCGATGCAACGGATAGAGAGATGCCAGAATATGATATCCACCCTGGTCGCCAGGGGGGATAAGATATACGGGGTGACGACCGGTATAGGCGAGCTCGCTACGGTAATTCTCACACCCGAACAGGGGCTCGAGCTCCAGAAACGGATAATATTCTCCCACAGCGCCTCCTTCGGGGACGAACTCCCCGATGAGGAGGTAAGGGCCGCCATGGCCTC
>JBFYMY010000296.1:0-5087 GCA_041304645.1 Thermoplasmatales archaeon | reverse complement strand
ATGATTCCGAGGTTAAATACAAATACTGTTCATCCGTAAAATTCATCATCTTTTCATCATAGACAAAAGAATTCTCGTAATCAACATCATTTACACTAGTAACATCGTATCTATTAACAGACTTATCCTCTATGTCATCATTGAAATTCAACCAGAATAAGATATCATCCGTCTCGAAAAAATCCCCATTCGTTGAAAAACCCTCAACTTCCCCAGGTTGAAGGAGGGTTATCGAACCTACCAACAATACAAGGAGAGTTACCCAGTTTATCATTTTTCGCCATCTCATCCATATCACCTCTTCTTAACCTCTTGCTATCCAATGAGAATTGGACCTTGAACAAGGACCTCCTCTATCTCTCTCTCCTTCCAGTATGCTTCACTATACGAAACAATACCATCATTGTTCGTATCTGCTGTCTGGTCGGTCAAACCTCTTGCTATATCGAACTGGTCCTCTTCAAAGGAACTGTTAACTCCCATCGAACAGATGATGGTCCGGGATGTTCCTGATAGGGTCGAACCTGCCAATGCAGACCTGTTCCCGTTCAGAACTATGTTCATTTCCTGATATTGCATCTGGTCCAGTAGATAATCCATATAGGTGGCGCTCAGGTCCCCATCGTCAAATTCGAAATACGGTATCCCATTGATTATCTTCTCATGATCATAGATGTAAATGACTGGTTGACTTGTTATCATGGAGGTATTCCTCAACCAGGAGAAAGATGACAAGATGTTCGTGATATTCGGGTCCCCATCATATCCTTCCATGGAACTTTCGGTAAGATACACGACCTCATCATCATCGTATCCTTCTTCCAACAGATATCCATAGAACCCGTCTGCCTTGTCAAGCTCATGTCCGTCCGGACCCTCAATGTCCGATACAACGATAATTGCACACCTCGGGACCGTTACCTCTGCATATACTGGTCTTGAGGTAAAGAGTAGGGTGAAAAAAAACATCGATAGGACACATAGGCCGACATGTCCTTTCAGTTCCATAAGGTAAAAGCTCTATAGGAACCATGGATATATGACTTGCCCTGATCTGCGTAACGACATGGAACCATATTTAAGGCAAATCGGATTTTTTTCCCATGTGTGATGCCATCCTTGACCTGTAGACCTCTTCACGCTCTTTCGCTTTCTGAAGATAGATCAATGAGAACATCTTGGACCTTTCAAAATAATGTTCAGCCCTTTTGTGGTTCCCCATATCTATCTGGACAAGGGCCATATTAAAATCTACGGCGGACAATCCCTCAAGGTCCCCTATTCCCTTTAACGAACTCCTTGCTCTTCTCAGGTATTCCAGAGCGAGTCTTTTCTTTCCCTTCTTTGAATAGACATCAGCAAGATTGATCGATACCATTGAGATGATCCATGGAAGGCGCAGTCTCCTAGCTATCCTCAACGAGTCCTCCCAATACCTTGTAGCTTCCTTTAACTTACCTTCCCGATTATACATAACCCCCAGGTTATTCAAGATGGCACTACGGAGGATAGGTTGGTCTTTCTTATCGAAGACCTTGAGGCAATGCTTGTACATGTCCGATGCCTGGTCCATTCTTCCGAGGTCTTGGAGGATATCCGCAATGTTCTTCATGAGAAATGCCCTTTGAAGAGGGTTTTTAGTAACATATAGGGTTTCATCCAACATTTTCAAGGCAATATCGACCTCATTCTCATAAAGTAAACACTGCACGATCCCAACGATGCAAAGGACCCAGAAATTGCTCTCCATACAAACACTGCTTTGAAGGATTTTTGAATATCCTTCCTTTGCCTCGCGTATCATCCCTTTTCGACGTAATATCTCCGCTTCTCGAAGGATGTGAGTTCTCTCCATCAGGTCCAATGTCGGTGTAACGGGCTCAGGACTCGGACAGCCACCATATATGCAATACCTTTCCAGCATCTTGTTGAGGGGGATCATCTCTGGTACTGGAACCAGACCTAATACCTCCTTCTCCATCTTCTCGGAACGCTTATCCGCATTCATAGAGCGTATTGACTCTATGACCTCCTGAACTGGCCTTCTTTTGAAAATCAAATGATCGATGAGCCGAACCCTCCCATATGGGTCCGATATATTGGACAAGAGCTTGTCAATATTGACCACCTTACCATTATCCAATGTCAAAACTACCCTCTTAGAAATCTCCATTTTAATTGAAGAATATCTGGAGCCACCCTTCTTTGAGAGGATCACACTTTGGTACCTATTCGATTTGTTCTTTATATAGTTGATATGACCTTTCTTGAATAGACTTTGAACGACCCTGTCCAACGACCTATGATCGATACCCATGACCTCTGATAAAAGTTCCAAGTTCGGGACATCATCTCTTTCTATGGCCGCGCCTATACCAAATAGTACAATATCTTCCCGGGAGAGCCGTCTCATAGAGACCACCAAATTCGAGGGGTCATCCATTCTGTTCTAAACATAATTAAATCCTCCATAAGTGTACGTTCATTCCAAATATACTTTACTGGAACATGAATATAGCTAAGAACAATAAAAACTGGAATTTTTCAGGATTCTCGGAACCCTGTAATTTATTCCACTTTGATAACGGCATCCAAGCACATAAATAGGGAAATCCTCCATTTTTTGCTTCAGGTGGTTTTCCAGGGCATTGTCCTGAAATGGAGAACGAGAGTGGACCTATGACCGAATTGGACTGTTACAAATTGCTTGGCGTCGAGAGGACCGCATCGGAGGTCGATATCAAGAAGGCATACAAGAGGCTCGCCGTTCAATACCATCCAGATATGATGGGGGGCCTTCCCCCCAAGCTCCGGGAGGCCGCCAATGAGGAGATGAGGAGGATAAACAATGCCAAGGAGACCCTCATAGACCCCACGAAGAGGCGTGAGCACGATAATGGCTTGTCCAATGCCTCAACCGTCCCCGCCCAGAAAGGGGTGCCCACTACTGGGAACGGGAACGGCAACCAACCCAATGCCTTCATGTGCCCGCACTGCCGCGGAAGGATCTCCGCCATACCCATTGACCGCCCCTATGTCATCTCTTGTCCCCTCTGCAAGAACCAGATGACCATACCAGCCTCCCCCGCCCGGTCCCAGACCGGTCCTCAGAACGGCTCGTCCCATGACAGATTGAAGGTCTATGAGGAAGCAATGAGGAGAGCCCTGACCGACGGTATCATCACCAATGACGAATCACATATACTCGATGGGCTCCGGGATGTGTTGAAGGTATCCCCTACCGAGCATCAGAACATCCTGTTCAGGCTGCAGTACCGGGCGCAGTAGCTCAGACAAGGTCCGTGAAGGCCACCAGTTCCAATAACGCCATCTCCAGCTGCTCCTCTGTCCCATCGGACCCTACTTCGAGCAGCTTTGAGGCCTTCATACCGCCCCAGACCTGGACATCCGAGCCCGACGGTATAGGGACAAGCCCCGTGATACCCACAGGTCCGCCTTCAACCACTTTTATCAAGGGTAGGACCGAACCGTCCCCTTCCATCGGCCAATCGTCCGGGGCCGTACATATCAGGATCGAACGTGAGTTCGGTCCAGGGGATGCCCTCTTCAGGCCTTCAACCAGCTGATGGGAGCCGGAGAGCCACCTGAGCACCTCCATGGAAGGGTCCCTTGCCCGGGACCTGCCAGATAGGATCGCCCTTGCGGCGTGCATGAACGCAGATGAGAGGTGGGAGGGTCCGTGGACGGAGTCCCTGTCGATGATGACCCGGACCTGCCCCTTCCCCAGATGTTCCAAGAGCGAACCCAACACTTCATCGGTGAAGGGTGCATCACATCCTATCAGCTGGACCGCTACCACCCGTTCCATTCGCTCACTCCGATCGAAGACGAACAAGGTCCCTGAGGACCGGTCATCACTGGGGTTTGATAGCGGAGCAGATGCCTTCCGCCATCTCCTTTGTTATCCCATCTATCATCATGAGGTCCTCGGGAATGGCCTCCCTGAGCTCGGCAACGTTCATGTACCCTGAATCCCGCAGCTTCTGTGCCATTCCTGCATCCACCCCGGGTATGTCCTCGAACCTCTCAGGACCTGTTACTGCCACCGCGGCAGCGGTCTCACCGACCACTGGCTGCTGGGTCGTTCCCTCCTTTGGTCCTTCATCGCCCGGCTCCGGTAAGGTTTCAACCTTCATCTCTACTTTCGGTGCCGCAGAGGCCTCCTCCTTGGGGCTGCCGAATATCATTCCCTTTAGCTTATCGAAGAACGAGGGTTTCTTCTCAAGGGGCGTTCCCACCGGTTCAAGGGGCTTATCCTTGCTCTCTTCGACCGCTCCGGCGGCCGGTGGCTCTATGGATGGTTCCGGAGCGGGGGGGGCCTCTCCCTCCTTCGAGGCCTCTTCCGGGACCGCTTCAACTGTCACATTACCAGGAGGGACCTCAGAGGTATCGTTGGATTCGACCACGGGTGGGGTTTCGTTCTCCTTGACCTCGGCCGGTGCCGGTGCTTCCGTGGGTGCAGGTGCGTCCTTAGAAGATTCCTTTACCACTTCATCCTTGGCGGGTGAGAAGAACCTCTTCAATCCCTCAAGGAACTTGGAAAAGAACCCTTTCTGCTCCAAGGAGCCCTCTATCTTCGCCTCTTCCTTGGGGGCCTCCTCGGCGGAGAGACCGGTGGCCTCCTCTATGATCGGTGCTGTCGGAGGAGGCTCGATGATCACCGTTACCTCTTCCACGGGTTTGGCGGTCAATGTCTCCTTTGCATGCTCAATTATCACGAGCGCGAGCTTGGGCCCGACGCCCTTTACATTGACCAGCTCGTCCGGGTCGGCCTTTGATATCTTCTCGACCGAATCGAACCCTTTCTTTATCATATCCTTTGTAGCGCTGCCCCTCAAGCGGGGAACGTCCTCTAGTAGCGCCTTGACGGCCGAAAGCCTCTTGGAACGCTCCTCTTCCGTTTCAAACTCCCTCCTCTTCTCTCTAGCGAGGTCAATGAGCACGGTGGCCGTCTTCAGACCTACACCTCTGAACGAAAGGAAATAGTTCTCATCCCCCTCTGTGAGCTTGTTCCATCTGTCCAGACCCTGCTCGTAGAGGGAGTTCGCAAGCCCCTCTTTGATGGC
>JBFYMY010000295.1:0-5929 GCA_041304645.1 Thermoplasmatales archaeon | reverse complement strand
TCGATGGAGCGGAACAGGGTAGTTCGTTCGGTGGCGCAGGAGGGTAGGATAGTGACACGTTATGAGGCGTTGACGGGTATAGAGGCGCCGTTGTTGCCTCAGGTGAAGGAGATGGGTTTGAGCCTACCTCCGGTGGCGGCGCAGCAGGTAGCGCCAGTGAGGCGAGCAGCGAAGTTGGGAGAGACGCCGAACCTTCCGGAGAGGAGGACGGCGCCGGTATCTGAGCCCAAGCCTGTCGCCACGCCGGAGCCGAGGCGGGAGCCGGTCCCGGTGCCGGCCCCGGAGCCGAGGCCAGTGCCGCCGAGCAAGGAGCCAGGTTCGAGGCGGAGAGTAAGGCGGAGGAGCGGGGAGGGAGAGGTATCGCCAGGGGAGGTTCCAACGGCGGAGAAGTTGATGTCGACGCAGTCGTTACCCGGTGAGAAGGCGGCAGGTGCGGGTAAGATTACGTGCGACCTATGCGGTTCGAGCATAGTGGTACCGGTGGGCGCGGCAGGGACGGTCGAGTGTCCGCTTTGCGGTGAGAAGAAAGCGATCTGAGCAAAATGAAAGGAAGCTCTATGGGGGTGTTCCGTTCCGGAGCACCCCTTTTTTATTTAATATATCAGATGAACCGCTCAAAACGGTCCTTCTTAGCTTTACAGATGGGGCACACTAGAGGAGGCTCCTCCCTGGCACAGAGGTAACCGCAAACAGTGCACCTCCAGACAGGGTATCTCAGACCTGAGATACCTGTGGCATCCCTACTATTAACAAGGCCTTCATCAGGTCCGACCCAGTTCCTCTCCGTTTCCGAAGGCCTTCTTTCAGGTATGGGCTTTGCCTGTTTCTTTCCGTCCCTGATATCATCATCAACATAAAGTGCACAGTAACAGGCACCGAACTCGCTCAGGTCCCTGTCCCTGTAATCGCAGGGACAGATGATGTCCAGGTCCTTATCCTTGGTCCCATCGGCGAGCCGGCAGGGACATGCCCAGTAGCCGTACCTTGATCCATTGATGAGAAGTCCCCGGGCAAGTTCCAGAGTGAAGTCCTTGTCGGGGTTGAGATTATACCCGCCCTGCTTCGCATCCCTATCAAGACGGTCCCTGAGGGTGGCAGCTTCCTCATCGGTAGGCGCACCCTTATCGCTCATGGTCCCAGTGCCTCCTTGATATCGGTCTCCTGGTAGCCTACTATGCATTTCTGTTTGTTCAGTACTATGGTCGGGAACGAGCAGCGGGGGTTCCATTTCATGATCTCCTCCTCCACCTCGTCCCTGGTCCTTCTGTCCAGCTGATCGACGAAAATATAGCTGTACTCGACCTTCAGATCGGTCAGGAGCTGTTTGGTCTTCTTGCACCAGACACATGTGCTCAGCGCATAAAGTACTATCTCGCCCTTCTTGTCGCCTTCTACCTTGGTCAGTGCGTACATCTTCTTCACATCCCCGATGAGACCATCAGATACCTGTCCGCAAAACAGAGGTCTTATTATATATCCATTTTCCCACCTTTGTTAGAATGGGGGGTGAAATATTACCATCGAGGTCTCAACCGAGCTTGTTGTATATGGAAGAGGTCATGAATACCCCGACCATCACGAATAAGATCACACCACTTGTTTCTGCATTGGAAATGGAAGCGAGGTTTGTCCCAGATGTCCACAAGGATTCGATTTCTCAATGGACCAATATCAGTGACTTGAGGTCCGTCGTCTCCATGGCGAGGTCTTTCAAGGCCTGGTCCATTCCAGTTCGATATAGATCGGTCTGAGCGGCCCTCCATCCCGTCCTTTCTCGGGCAGCGAGAATATCATCCTCTTCCTGACGGAGTGACTGAGCCTTATCGCCCTCGAAAGAGCTTCCCATGTAAGCCTTTCTTCGGGTCCGAGGCAGTGGACGAGCAGTTCCGAATGACCGTTCATGCTCCCTGAGGTGTAGACCCTGAAATGGGTCCCGTACTTGAACCCGGTCTTGGGCAGCCATCCTCTGCCTAGCAGGTCCCGGAAGGTCAGATGTTTGAAGTAGGTCTCCGGACCGGTCTCCGGCGGTCCGGTCCCGAAGAGGACGGAACCCTCGTCCACCGACATCAACAGGACCCCGTCAACGTCCGTCCCCATAAATGAGGCAGGCCCCTCGATCGGCCTGTCCCTGGTCAGGGCCATGGTCACTGTGTCGACATGCCCTCTCGCGCCAAGGACGCCTTCGATCCCCGGATCCCGTACCTTCGACCTCCTTTGGGGTCTCAGGGACTCCTTAATCTCATAGTGCGTAATATCCCAATCCCCATCCACAACCGAGACGAGGGTCCTCATGCCCTCTTTGGTCCTTCGGATCGTTCCTTTGAGCAGTTCGAGAAGATCGGAAGCGTCCGATTCCCGTCTGACGATGAAGCACGAATCAGGGTCGGACCTGCATGATCTGGTGCCCCTTGGGCGGACCAGGACCTGGTCCGTACCATCCTCCTTTCCCATAAGACCCCTGTTACGCAGGTCCCTGAAGACCAGCAGATGCTCAAGGAAGCGTTCCTTGTTGTGGGTGCCGGACCATATCAGGTCCCTAAGCCCCAGGACACGCCCCTTTGGGGAAGAGCGGACCTCTATCCTGCCCGCACCTACGAGGTAGGCAGCTTCAGTTAGCGTGAGGTGGAGCCCATCTGCCTTAATGGTACCAAAGCAACCCTTGTTCATCAGGGTCGATGATAGGGATGGGTCAGGCTCAAGGACATGGTCCCCATCGACATAGGCGGTCATCCGCATCTCAAAGGAGGACATTGGAGATAAAATCGACTGAAACGCCCACGGGAAAGTTTTAGATAATCGTAACCTGCTGGAGAACGGGGTCAAGGTAAAGATGCCGGACGATGACGAGGAGATCTCGGACATTTCAAGGTCCATATCCAGAGGCCTTGTCAAGGCAAAGGAGGAGAGGCTGAAGACCCTGGTCCTCCAGAACCCTGTCCCGAAACATGTGGCCATAATAATGGACGGCAACCGCAGGTTCGCCCAGGACATGGGCAAGGAATCCCTCCAGGGGCACTTGATGGGACGTGACAAGCTCGAAGATGTGCTGGAATGGTGCGTGGACCTAGGGATCAAGGTACTGACGGTCTACGCGTTCTCCACGGAGAACTTCAAGAGGTCCAGGGATGAGGTGGAGACCCTCATGACCCTATTCGAGGAGAACTTCCTGAGGATAGCGAACGATGAAAGGGTGCACAGGAACCGTATACGGGTCTCGGTCCTAGGTCAGAAGGAGCTCCTGCCAGACAGGGTGAGGGAGGCCATAAGGAAGGCCGAACAGAACTCATGCCATTACTCCGATTACTACCTCAACTTGGCGGTCGCCTATGGCGGCAGGGAGGAGCTCGTCAGTGCCATAATCGCCATAGTCCACGATGTGGAGGAAGGCAGGGTTAAGCAGGAGAACATTAACGAGGAGCTTGTGTCCAGCTACCTCTATACGGCGAACCTGCCTGACCCAGACCTAGTCCTTAGGACATCGGGGGAGGTCAGGATATCCAACTTCCTCCTCTGGCAGCTCGCCTATTCGGAGCTTTACTTCACCGACGTTTACTGGCCAGGGCTCACGTTCACTGAGTTCCTGAAGGCAGTGAGGTCCTATCAGCTCAGGAAGAGACGCTATGGAGGGTGAACATGGGTTCCCCTGGATCAGAACAGGTCCAGGGTGTTCTCTATCCTGTTGAGCTCGATCCCCGATGTCTTGCTTCCCACAAGGCATCCCTTGTCATTGGCAACCATGCTGGCGCCCACATAGGGTGAACCGAAATTGGCCGTGGATATCTGTACCTCTACCCCGAAGAGCTTTTTCAATCGTTCGAGCTCTGCCGTTCTGGCCTTCGGATGGACGATCATGCCCTTGGAGTTAAGGACGGCAACCGACCCGACGGTCCTCACCCCTGCGATGGTCCCAACCACCGGTTCGACCCCCAGCACATCCTCTAAGAGCCTCAGGGACCTTTTATGGATCTCGGGATTGACCAGGGCGACCTTCTCGGAACAAAGGACATTGTTCCCCCAGGCTGTGACCGGGTCCTCCGAGGACGCAATGACGAAAGCCCCGTCATCCTCGATGACACCAGCTTCCATGAGGGCCTGCGAGAGCTCATCGGTCGATATGAAATGTGGAACAATGGCGCCATTTAGGTTCGAAGCGATGAGGGAACCGTGGAGATTGGTGCCGCCCAGAGAGCATCTGACGGCCTTTAACCCTAGCGTATCCTCGGTAAGGGAAAGGAAGTCCCCAGGGGTCTCTGCCGGGCAGAGGATGGACGAGGAGACCGCCCTGCAAAAAACGCCTATGTAAGGATTCCCGTTGAGATCTGCGGTCCTCACTGGCATAGGTGGACCCTCCCTGTAACTCGCTCATTCCTCTGGTATCGATACCTCTACGAGGTCCTGGTCCTTGAACCTGACGGCTTTGACCCTCAATCTGGCCGGGGGGTTCTCGATACCCCTCTTCCAGACAGCCTCATTGATCTGGGTATCCAGCCAGACATCGTCCAGCTTCGCCTTCATATGGTGTGCGACATGTGATCTTATCACTCTGATCGCCCTATGGGCCTTCCTCGTCCTGGGTGTCGAGAGAAGGAGCTTCCTCAAGGGGATTATCATTATTCTCTCCTCAGTGTCCTCTGCCATTCTTCATACCCCCTATATCTCATCTCTGGAGCTTGCTCTTTCTCCAGGTATGCCTCTTCGGATGGTTCGTGAACTTCCTGGCGGTCCTCTGCATGACCCAAGCTGGGACTCTCCTGTTGCGGTTGAGCACCTTCATGAGCCTCTTTTTCTTCCCGAAGGGTTTGTGGCTTGCCATATCCATCACTTTCTCACTATCTGTATCTCTCGTTTCTTGGGCTGGACCTGGACCAGCAGTCTCTTCATGGTCTCATCGTTAACAGGGCCTGGGAGCCTACCGGAGCGATGCAGGGCTATGAGCTGGTCCTCAAGGGAGGAGGCCACCTCAGGATATGCCAGCTTCACCATCGCAAGGCGCTCCCTTGCCTCGGGTGAAAGGACGGTCCGTAGGACCGCTCTTTTCTGGGCCTCCATCTCCTCGGCCTGTTTGCTGTAGGCCGCTTCCTGTTCATTTGCGGCCTGGAGCTGGGCGAACCTCCTCTGTCTCAAGGCCTCCAGTTCAGGGTCCTCATCTGACATCCTCTGCCATTCCTCCGGTCAGTTCGCTCACAGCCTATCAGTATTTCCCGAGGTCGGGATGTTCGTTGATGACCTCTTTCAAGACCTCGTAAGCCGTGTTGTCAAGGAGCTTCCTTCCGCCTGCCGTGACCTCCCTGCCCTTTCCCTTGACGGCCTTTACGAGCTGGGCCTCCTCGAGCTGCTGGAGAGCGGTCCGGACGATCGAGCCTGAGCTCATCTTTGCGATATTGGGTTTGGAACCCCTATCCTTAGGGCCGGTGAACTCAGCACGGAGGTGCATGGTCCCTATCGGTCCCTTGATATAGACCTTCCTCAGGATGGCAGCTTCGCGGATGTACCACCAATCGGGATCTACCGGAGCCCTCTCCCTGTTTACACCCGTCTTTACAAATGGTGCCCATTCGGGTTGCTTGCATACCTCAATGGCCTTGAGCTTCTCAGCCAGTTTCCTTATGAGGTTCTCGGGGGGAACATCGTAGACAGTTGTCATCCTTTGCCTCCAGCACTATCTGGATAGGGAGAATTCACCACCCAGTAAGGGGTGTGGGAGGGCTGATACGGTCACTTTTATTTAAATATTTCCTGTTGTTTGGGGCCATCCAGCCAGGTCCAGGATGCATTGACCTTCAACGGTGAGGTCCTGACCTATATCCGTCTTCCGCTGGTGATCTCGGACCAGGACCATATCCTTCATCCTTAAATGGGTCACGGTCACCTTCCTTTGAGCTCCCTGACCCCTTGGAACTATCGTCCTTTGGTCTCTTGGAGGCCTTCC
>JBFYMY010000294.1:0-5534 GCA_041304645.1 Thermoplasmatales archaeon | reverse complement strand
CGGATTTTTCCAAGTTCAGAGCTCACTGAGTTCCCTCCGGATGAATGCTCCAATATGACTGTACAACAACGGGGCGATATACGTTTTCCACATTAATAATACAAACGGTATCCCACGCACTCATGAGCTTGAAGCAATCTTTTTATACTTACCTCGGGGGTTACCTTGTTCGAGGGGATCCCCGGCCTCGAACCGTTCCGTCCGGGGGGCTCCGAGTGCGAAGAGTGCGTTTGTATGGCCAGGAAGACCTCTTCTTCCAGGCAGGTCTCGGACCGGTCATGGAAGGACATGCTAAAGGCCGCAGCGGCCAAAGGCTTGAAGGAGAAGCCCTGCTTCTCGGGATCATGGCTCCTCCGCGACAGGCCTGGTGAGCCCAGGGCCACTCTGGAGAACCGCTTCGTCAGGACCGACCTGTTCGCCGACCCTGGAGGCTCCGGGCGATTGTACAGTTCCGATCCCTACGAGTACAATATGGGCAGCGAAGAGGTCGCACAGGTCATGTCCATCCTCGACCACCTAAGGGAGAGCCCTCCCCCGCAGCCGGTTCTGGACGATGAACAAAAACTGCGCTCCTACATCGAGAAGAGGGCCCAGTCGCGGTTGTCAAGGTCCGGGTCCGTCCCCGGAGATAAGGTCCCGCTCCTTGCAAGGATATGCGCCCAGTACTCCTCCGGGTACGGTGCACTGGAGCACCTTCTGAGGGACGAGAGGGTCCAGGACATCTATGTGGACCCGTCCTCCGGGCATCATGCGGTCCGTGTGTCCCTGGGCGGGCTCAAGGACCCGGGCATGGAGGGGATATACCCCACAAACCTTCTTCTGACCCGCAGCGAGGTGGAGAGGGTGGTTTCCATTCTAAGGTACACCTCCGAGCGTCCCTTCTCCGAGGCAAATCCGGTCCTTGAGTGCGACCTGGGCCTCTACAATGCCAGGGCCACCGCGGTCTCACCGCCCCTATCCCCCGCGGGCATATCGATAGCCATCAGGAAGCATTCCCACGACCCTTGGACGCTCCTGGGCATGGTCCTTAACCGCACCCTATCACCGCAGTGCGCAGGCTTCCTCAGCCTCTGCGTTGACGGCAGATGCACCATACTCATAGCTGGCCCGAGGGGAGCCGGCAAGAGCTCTCTCCTGGGCGCCCTCCTCTTCGAAGTTGACATGTCCCAGAGGGCCATAGTCATAGAGGACACGCCAGAGCTTCCCATAACCGCCTTGAACGAGCTGGGATACAAGGTCCTGGGCCTCACCGTCGGGCAGGGCAAAGCGTCCACGCCAGAGAAGGCCCTGAGGACGGCCCTCAGGCTGGGAGAGTCGGTCCTTGTCATGGGCGAGGTGAGAGGGCCGGAGACGAGGGTCCTCTACGAGGCGATGTCCGCGGGAACAGCTGGTTCATCGGTCATGGGGACCTTCCATGCTGATTCCGCAGATGCCGTTTACAAGAGGGCCGTTGACGACCTGGGCGTTCCCCCGGGCAGTTTCTCGGCGACGGACCTTGTTGTGGTGACGGGGCTGGTTCGGCCGGGAGGGAAGCGGGCCCGGCTCAGGAGGGTCGTTCAGGTGGCCGAGCTCGTCAAGACCGGTGAGGTCGGGAGGTTCAGGGACCTTTTCACCTACGACCCTCGAAGCGACTCCCTGGTCCCCGCTAAGGGCCTCCAATCATCTTCCGTCCTCAAGAGGATAGGTTCGACCTGGGGGATGGACCCCACTGAGATGCAGGGCGAAATGGAGCTCAGGGGCCGCGCGATGGAAAGCGCTCTCGAGACCATGGGACCCGAGGATGCGCGAAAGCCGGCCATGACAGCGCTCTTCAATACCTGTTTCAGAGAGGTCAGGGAGAGCATGGTGGAAAAAGGCAAGCTCCCCGATGGCAGCATGTTCATCACTGAGCTCACCGAACTCATTGGAACGGGGGGCCGCTGATGGGAGATGCACGGCCTCTCATCGCCTCGGCGGCCGTGTTCATCGCCGGGGTCCTTGTCCTTGCAATGACCCTGTCCCCGGAGCCCTTGGGCCTGAAGGACATCGATGGGGACGGCATCTCCGACCTGTACCAGGACGTGACGGTCCTGAAGGACCTGCAGATGACATCTGACGGTGAATGGGTGGAGCTGGAGGTCGGCCGCGCCTCGGAGATGGACCTGCCCTTCCTCATATTCGTTGGGGTCCTGTTGCTGATAGCCCTACCCGCAGCTGTGCTATTGTATATCTCCAGAGGCCCGCTGAGAAAGGCCGAGAGGGACGAACGGGACAGGGCCTCTGTCATGCAGGACAATGTCAGAAGGGTTGCGGCCTTCCTGGAGATCAATCCATCCCTCCTATCCGCTCTGAAATGCGCCCATATCAGCCAGTCGGAGAAGGAGGGGCGCATCCTTGGGCGGGTCCTATGGGAGGTGAGGTGCAGGGGGAGGACCTTCGATGAGTGCATGGCCGAGCTATCGGAGGAATGGGGGAAGGAGGAGCCCATGCTGGGGAGGGCCATTGAAAGCTTGCGCAAAGCTGAGCTCGAACCGAGCGAGGAAGAGGTCCTTGCCTCCGCCAGAAGGGTCGTTGAAAGGCTCTCCGAGGAATCCCGGGAGAGGATGGAGGCCTACGGCCGCTCGCTCTCTGCGCCGTCAACTGCCCTCTTCGGTCTCGGTGTCCTGCTGCCGGTCCTCCTTGCGACCATGGTGCCCATAGCGGGGATAGGGGGAAGGACCACCTACATGGTGGGTTTCCTCCTCTGGGCGGTCCTTCCGGCATCCATTCTGGTCTTCGGAGGCTACCTGGTCAGGAAGAGGCCCAGGTTCTCTCCCGCTCATAAGGGCCAGGCAAGGTCCGGGCCTTGCCCCACACCCCTCAACATCGCCTCGACCCTTCTCGGGCTGGTCCTGATGGTCCTCTCCATCCGCTATATGTTGACAGGTGTGTCCCCCCTCACCCTACCGCTTGCAGGCCTCAGCTCTCTTGAGACCCACTTCCTGATGCTCCTTTGCGGGACCGCCCTGGCCTCCGGAGGTGTCATAGATATCTACTCGAGGGGCCCCGAACGGGAGAGGCGAAGGGATGAGCTTCTGGGCCGGTCCGTCCCGGAACTGCTGAACGGTATAGGTTCCTCACTGCTGGACGGCCGCTCGTTCGAAGCGGCTTTGAAGAGGGCTTCCGTCAAGGGAGATGGGAGGGTACGAACGGAGCTTGCCAAGGCATTCCCTGTCCCGGGCATGTCTGGACAGGTCACCCAGAGCGGGGGGCTTGACAAGGCCCTGATGTCCGCCCGGGAGTTCTCCAGGGCCGGTCTGGAATCCGGAGGGAGGGCTGTCAGAGCGCTCTCAAGGCACCTTGGCGAGCTGCAAAGATTGGACCGGGAGATGAGGGAGAGGATCAAGGCGTCCATAGGTCAGATGGAGGTCACTTCCTCCATCTTCGCCCCCTTGATGATAGGCAGTTCGGCCGGGATCTTCAAGCTGATGGAGGGCAGCTCCTCAGCGCTCGAGGGCGGGAGCCTGATGCTGTCGTCAGGCAGCAGCCCCATGGGTTCGTCGACGTTCATTCTGCTCTCCGGGGTATATCTGCTGCTCCTGTCGGTCGTTACGGCCCTGACCTTCCATAGATTGGAGCAGGGAGCAGAGACCGGAGGATGGAGCAGGGTCCCAAGAAGGCTCGTTCAGTCCGGGTTCGCTTTCACGGCGGGAGTGGTGTTAAGCTCGCTCCTTTTGGGAGGATGAAGAACAGGAGGTAAGATGATATGAGGCGCAGTATCTTTGACAACAGGGGAGGGATGGAAGGCGTCCCTCTGCAGCTGATAATCGTGGTGGTCGTGGGAATGGCAGCGCTTGCCATCTTGATAGGATGGCTGGCTTTCGCGGGGGACACGGACCCTACCCTGAAGAGGGCGGTGACGGACCCGGACACCATCAAGGTCACCGGTGCCGGCAGGGCCACGGCAGCGGTCCAGGTCCAGGTTTTCGTGTATGACAGCGAAGGGGACGAGGTCGATGGTGCGGTGGTCACGTTCACCGGTGCCGTTGACCAGAAGGTCACCCAGAAGGTGGATTCAGGGGACAAGGTCGCATTGACAGCGGCCCTTGCACCGGGTGAGAGCACAGGCACCATAGAGGTCAAGGCGGAAAAGGGAGGGGGCATGGGGAGCTGCAGGACCACCATCATCGTGATGAGATGACGGTCCTGTCAACGGTAGTTCCCAAGGATGGAACTACCGTCAAATGGTATTAATACCGGTCATTCCGATTAGAAGTAGGTTATGCCTATGGCAGCTAAGATTTACATCGTACCGGCACTAGCCGTGATGGCAATACTGTTGACCGCGGGATGCTTGAAGGAGCTTGTCGATCCGAAGATGGACATCAAGGTCGTCGAGGTGAAGGCCCTTGGAGCACCCCCAGCTTTGGTCAACGACACGCTAGGTCAGGGCGAGGAGTATCTTTACGTCAGGGTCAATCTCACAAGCGAGAACGAGGACGTCGATCAGTTCGTAAACCCCAACGAGTTCACGGTGGACAACAATGGGACCAGTACCTACCAAGGGCTGTTCATGGCCAACCTGGAGATGAGGTCGATCGGGAGGATCCTGGTAGATGCGGGGACATACAAGGAGTTCTGGTTAGTGTTCAAGGTCCCCAATGACCAGAAGATGACCTATCTGAGGTTCGAGGGCACGGCCGACGAGCCCATAGAGGTCAAACTGCCAGATTATACACATCTGGTATGATAGTTACCAAGGTGACGATGGTCGGTCTATCGTCCCCTCCTGCGCAGGAATAGGATCGCGAAAATAGTGATGAAACAGATGATGGAAGCGGTCCCTGGCCAGGGGAGCTCACTGGCCCTCCTGTCCTTACCTGTTCCGTTTTCATCCTCGGTGCCGTTCTTCCAAACCCCGTCCTCTATCCAGACCTTCCTCATCGTGATATCGTCCACGGGATGGTCATCGAGGAGCGGTCTGTAACTGGGATATGTCTCGCAAGCCGCTATTGCCTTTGCTACATCCAGTCCTTCTATAACGACCCCGAAGACCGCATATCCATGGGAGCCGCTGCTGTCCATCCTCACCCAGTCGTCAAGGCCATGCTGCGGGCCGTCGCAGATGTAGAACTGGGACTCCGCCGTGGCCGGGTCGGTGGCCCTCGCCATCCCCACAGCGCCATCGATATGGGAGGCGTTCCTGCAGATTTCGAGCGGGATGGTCTTTCCGGAGCCACCGGAACCGTCATCGTACGGATTGTTGTTCTTGGTGTTCGGGTCCCCTGTCTGGGCGACGAAATCGTCTATGCATCTGTGGAAGTTTATGCCGTCGTAGAAACCCACGCTCGCAAGATCGATGAAGTTCTTCGTGGTGATGGGTGTCATGTTCTCGTAGAGCTCTATCTTGATGATGCCCCAACCAGTTACATCTATGACCGCTATCCTGTTCGGCCTCCCTATGTCCTGAGGCTCTGTGTAGATAACACCGTCCTCTTCAGGGCTCTCCTCTCCTGAGATGCTGCCTGCCGGGGCCGCTGCTGTCAGAAGGGTAAGGACGAGCAGGATGGGTAGCA
>JBFYMY010000293.1:0-3084 GCA_041304645.1 Thermoplasmatales archaeon | reverse complement strand
CGGAGGGTCCTGGCAAGCCCAGTTATGTTCTCGCACATTATGGGATTGCGCTTGTGGGACATCGTTGACGAGCCTACCTGCTCTTTGCTGTCGAAGGGTTCGGCCAGCTCACCTATCTCGGGCCTCTGGAGGGTACGTACCTCGGTCGCCATCTTCTCCAATGTGACCGAAAGGTTGCATATATGGGACAGAAGCTCCAGCATCCGGTCCCTCTGGACTATCTGGGTGGCGGCCTCCTCGGCACCCAATCCCAGGTCCTCCATGACCATGGATTCCACAGCGAAGGCCTTGTCCCCAAGAGCGGCCCCGGTCCCAACGGCCCCCGACATCTTGCCGACCAGCACCCTTCCCCTGCACTGGGACAGCCTCTCTCGATGCCTGTCGAGCTCCGCCAGCCAGACCGCGAACTTGAATCCCAGGGTGATGGGTACAGCCCACTGGCCGTGGGTCCTGCCGACCATCACCAGGTCCCTATGCTCCATTGCCTTGGACGCTAAAGCTGTCCTGAGACCTTTCAAACGACCGTCAAGTATGTCCAGGCCATCCCTCAATTGGAGGGCAAGGGCGGTATCCACCATATCGTAGGAAGTGGCGCCTAGGTGGACATATTTTCCCGCATCCCCCTGGCATACCTCGGTAAGGACCTGGACTATGGCCATGATATCATGCTTTGTACGGGCCTCCACCTCTTCGATCCTTTTTAGGTCCACGAACTCGAGCGTCGCCCTTTTCGTTATCTCGCGGGCTGCCTCCTCGGGGACCATGCCAAGGGATGCTTGGGCCCGGGCCAACGCCGCTTCCACCTCCAGGCACCTAGCGACCCTGGCCGCATGGCTCATTGCATGCTTCATCTCCTTCCTGCCGTACCTGTGGTCCAGAGGACATACGGGTTCCATCTTCGCTACCCCGCTCCCTAATCGGCCATACCGGTATTAAGGCTTCTCGGAGGAGAGGGCGAGAACCGTCCCCAGGAGCATTCCAAGGGCCCTTTCGGCGACCTGGCCCTTGAAATCGGCCCTGTCCATGACATTGAGCAAAAAACCTTCGGTATGGGGGTCAGACCCCTTTCTCATGACAGATATGAAAACGGTGCCTGCCGGCTTTTCCTTCGTACCGCCCCCGGGTCCGGCCACTCCCGTCACCGCCAGAGATAGGTCCGCACCGGTGGACCTGATGCATCCCCTGACCATTTCCTCGACCGTCTCCCTGCTTACGGCCCCGTAGGCCTCAAGGGTCCGGGAGCTGACACCAAGCATTCCGGTCTTGAGGTCGTTGGAATAGACGACGAACCCTCCCAGGAAGCATCCTGAGGCTCCTGGAACGTCGGTGATCCTGGATGCGATATAACCCCCTGTGCATGATTCGGCCGTGGATATGCTGACCTTCCTCTCCGTGGCCTCCTTAACGAGCAGCTCCCAGGTGGGCCCTTTCATCCCTGGCCGCCCCTGAGGAAGAGCTCTCCCACCCTTGTATCGCCCTCGAGCTCGGCTATGAGCAAAGCGACAGATGATGGGACTAGGTGCTTCCATTCGCTACCGTTGGCCATGCTCTCCCTCACCTTGGCCCCCGACAGTGCCCCACGGTCTATGAGCGGCGTGGACCTCACCTCGAAGCCCTCGTCCTCGAAGAGCCTCCTGGTGAGGGGATTGTTGGAATAGACAACATCGAAATCGGGAACCAGCGACAGCACATGGCTGACCCAGATGGAATACCTGTTCACATCCCGCAGAGGGACGGATATCACCCTGGACCCCCAACCCAGCTCCTTCCCAGCGGCCATCAGCATCTCCATCCTCTCCCCTGCAGTGAAGGGGTCCTTGGCCGTGTAGGATGCCTCTGCGGACCCGATTCCCGCCACCAGCTCGTCCACCTCCTTCAGTGCGCTCTCTATTATGGACACATGGCCGTTATGGAGGGGCTGGAACCTGCCTATGAACAGACCTCTCATGGGCGGTTGATTGGGAGGCTCCCTATTTGTTGTTTTCCCAAAGATAGGGCAGGTCCGTTATTCCTCAGAACAGGTCAAGGAACAATCTGTAGAACCTCGGGTCATCGGTAAGCTCGGGATGGAAGGATGCGGCCAGCAGGTTGTCCTGTATTGCTAGGACATTCATCCCATCGAGCGTCCCGATGGTCCTGCAGTCGCCCCAGACCTTCCTTATAAGCGGGGCCCTAATGAATACCCCAGGGTACTTCCCAAGCCCCTCGATAAGGACATCGGATTCGAAGGATTCCCTCTGGGGGCCGAACGCGTTCCTGTCAACGGACATGTCCATGAGGCCAAGGAGCTCGGTCCTGGTCCTCTCGACCTGACCGTCCCCATGTTTTGCCAGCAGGACACAGCCGGCACAGGTCCCGAGGACGGGCATACCTTCCGACGCCATGGATATGACCCTCTCCCTGAGCTTGAACTGGGTCAGGAGCTTGGATATGGTAGTGGACTCCCCGCCAGGGATGCACAGGCCCTTGACCCCCGTAAGGTCCGCAAGCCTCCTCACCCATACAGCGCTGCCCTGGAGCCCGAAATGGTCCAGGGCCCGCCCGAGCGCTGTTATATGCTCCTCCACGTCTCCCTGAAGGCCTATGACACCGATCTTGAGCTCCTTCATCCAGCCTGTGCTAGGCAGAAGGTATAGATAAATCAGTTGGGAAGGGCCTTTCCGGGAAGAGGTGTCCTCTCCACCTCGAGGCCGTCCCATGTAGGATAGACCTCCGAGACATAGCTCTCCTCTATGAGGTCAGCGGATATCTCCTCGAGCACCCAAGGGGCCACGAGCAGCCTGTCTTCCATAGGCACCATCAGGGATGGTGGGATACCGTACTCATTTGACAGTCTAGCCATCAGCAAGCGGGGGCCCTTCGTAACTATCACACCCCGGACCAACGTCCCGTCCTCTGTGACGAGCTCCAATTCCCTTACGATATTGTCTGCCATCCTCCTCAACCTGTTCCTGAGCTGGACCGAGTCCTTGTATACGGACGAACAGACGTGGAAGACGGTCCTTGCTTGCGGGAACTCGGTCCTTACCTTGCCTATGGTCCTGTAGGCAAGCTCCAAAGAGCCCTTGACGGCCATCGAATCGT
>JBFYMY010000292.1:0-3174 GCA_041304645.1 Thermoplasmatales archaeon | reverse complement strand
AAGGCCGGATGAAGGTTGATGATATCGTACTTCGAGCAGGTATCTGGGTCCAGGATGAGCATGTATCCGGCCAGAACGCCGAAGTCCATAGGGTGCTCGGAGATCATGTCTCGCATGGCCTTTCCATAGGCTCTCCTCCAAGCATCCAGGTCCTTCCCCTTCAGGTCGTTGCGGAAACCGTCCGAAGGAAGTATAATCACCGGTACACCATCCTCTTCGGCCATGGCGATGAGCTTTGCTCGGTTCGGATTGCCCTTGACCTCCCGATTCATGAATACGAAGGAGAGCTCGGCATCTATCTCACCGCTCTTGATCATCGACCTCATGGTGCTGAACAGCCCGAGTGAGCCCGGCCCTCTTCCGGTGGTGAACCAGCCTATGCGCTTCATTTCCATCCCTCAATCCGTTGCTAGGACATATTTATTCGCGCTCTGGTCAAGACCGCACCTTTGGCCTCAACGAAGCGATATGAACGGTGACCGCCAAGGCGATAGCCAGGAGAACGATCTTCAGCCAGCCCTCGTTGATGAAGACGACCACGGTCAGACCGATGGTCAGCCACAGCATGATGATGGTGAAAAACCTGACCTTGAAAGGTAGTCCGCGACCCTCCCGATAGCTAAGGATATAGGTGCCGAACAGACGGTTATTGATCAGCCAATGATAGAAGGGCTGCGAACTTCGGGCATAGCAGGCAGCGGCCAATAGCAGGAAGGGCGTGGTCGGCAGCACCGGGATGAAGATCCCAATTAATCCCAGGGCCAGACTGATGGTCCCTCCCACGATCAACAACGCTCTCAGTACACGTTCCCCTCTGAATGCTATGGTATCGCCCACCGTCTAATGTAATTGGGGGGATGAGGCATGCCTTAATAAATTACTGACCACAAAGTGACCACAACCTTGGGGGCTACCATGCATGCCCACGACAAGAAGCTTCATAATGAGACCGAAGAATATTTTTTTATCAAATTCTGCACCACATGCTCGAAAATGACGATCGCATTGTCCGGGACATTTACAGGTCGGTCAGCCGAGGTTATGAATGGCTGTTCAAGGAGGGAAAGGGTCACGGGCATTGGAAGACCGTGGAGCATACGGCGCTGGTCACGCTCGCGCTGACATTACGGGAGCCGAAGAACTCCCCCTGGTTCACCGTCGCGAAGAACTGGTTGTTCCTGCAGCAGGAGGAGCTCGACGAAGATACCCTCTCCTGGGACGAGGAGGTCATCGATACGTCGATGGCCCGTATGGCCCTACTCAGGATGGGGGTCCTGCCTTCCGATCCCCGCATAAAACGTTCCTTTAACTTTCTTCATAAGCTCTATCACGCCAACGGACGCCCCAACTGGGAGGACGAACCATGGGAGACATCCTGGAGCATATTGGCCATATCCGAGGGCAATGGAAAGGTGCTGTTGGACGAGGCCTGCCAGGCCACGAAATGGTTGTTAGGGCTGCAGGACGCTCAGGGAGCGGTCATCGCCCCTCATTATACCAGTTTCTTCGTGAAGATCGCTCAAACCATGGAGAAGAGGCAGGGGACCGCGGGTTTCTGCTTCCTAGACCACAATAAGCTCAAGGAAGGTTCGTCAAGGGCTGTGGACTATCTGATGAAGAACTTTTCCGAGGAGAGGCTATGGACCGGTCTCCCTCGATCGAACGGGTTCATCGTTTACGCCCTGGCCACCACGAACAACTTTCCGTTCCATGACCAGGCGATCGTAGGTCAGGTCGTGGATTGGTTCCTGGAGAGTCAGGAGCCGGATGGGAACTGGTATGACAACGAGGATACCGCGTCAGCCATAATCGGTCTCATCTCATTGCTGAGGGGATACCTGCTACACCAATCGCAAGGGGTGATGACCTCTGATGATGTGAATACCACCATATGCAATCATCTTCGAAGGATGTACGATCCTCCGAAACCTAACGTCAGGCTGAAGTTCATAACCACCAATCCGGACGGCTCAACTTCCATCAATCTCAGCCCCACCTTGAAGAAGGTGCTTACCATCATCCTGTCCGTGGCCGGCACGTTCACCGTCATGACGGCGATCTGGGATTTCATCAAGGACTACTTCATCTGATGGAACGTACGCAACCAATCGTCGAGGCGGCCATGCACGAATGATATTATTTTCGGTACGAGAAACGAATGATAACTAGAGGTTGGGTTACGAGTCGTCCTTATGGTCCAATGGCCGAGGTTCACGATTCAAGGAAGGTGAGGAGGTCTAAGGAGTGATGGCGCCCCTCAACATCCTGTCCCTCCAGGTATCCCTGATGGTCGAACCGATAAGCAGGTCCGCCTCCACTTGTCCGAAAGCCCTGGACTCCTCGAAGTTGCGCAGGATCGCCCGCAACCCGCCCATGCTCTCCGGGATGGCCATGCTCATCATGGTCCGCGGACTTTCCTGGAAGGTGTTGAAGTACATCAGGTACGGCGCGTTCATTTCCATCAGCATAGCCACTTTTTCCTCGAGTCCGCGGGGTTCGACGACCTCCAGGCGCAACATGGTCAGCAGGTTGTCGCAGTTGTCCGGGAAGAAATCGACCGCGAAGTCCAAGGCTCCTCGTTCGGCCATAAGCTCGAAGCGCTCCCGGATCCTCCCAATCTTCGATCCAGATTCCTTGGCCACCTGCCCCAGGTCCTTGTTGCTGTCTCGGTTCAAGGCCTTCAATATGCGCATGTCGTCCGGGGTGTAGACATGACGTCCCAGCCCGTGATCGAACAGGTTCCTGGTGAGGGCTCGAGGCTGCGCCATCATCGTTTCTGATGCCGCCCTGCGCACCTCCTTGTCGGTGTCGGCATCCTCTTTCAAGTGCAGGGCGAGATACGCCATCCCGCCGCTGGCCACGGCCATCCAGCCCACGTTCTCATTTCTTTCCAAGGCGTGTTCGAGGTCATAGAGCGAACCAATTCGGCTCCTACCATACTCGAGGACGCTGCGAGCGTGCAGGGAATGCAGACTGGGCTTGGCGGTCATATCCCCTATTATCCCGGCCTCCCTCATCCCGGCCACCATATCCGGGATCCGTTCCTCGGCGAGCCCGGTTATCTCCTATATCTGCGAGTCCGAGGACAGCGAGTCCCTGAGCAGGACCTGCAGAAGGACTATGTCCGCACTCTCCAGCACCGAGCCGTACATTTGGAAGTCAAGGCAGCTGCCT
>JBFYMY010000291.1:0-15061 GCA_041304645.1 Thermoplasmatales archaeon | reverse complement strand
CGATGCCACTTCTATACCATAGGAACGGGAAGCGGGACCCTTTATGACCTTCCTCAGGAAGGTTATCCCCTTATCATCCTCCTTGACCGCCATGGAGAAATTAACGACCCCTTCAAGGGCCCCCTCGAGCTCCGTCAGGTGGTGGTAGTGAGTGGCAAATATCGTATTGCATCCGGGTCCTGTCCTGTCAGATAGATGCTCGACGACGGCCCAGGCCAGGGAAAGACCGTCATAGGTGGATGTCCCCCTCCCTATCTCATCCAGGATGACAAGGGACCTTCTGGTCGCACCGTTCATGATATTGGCAAGCTCCAGCATCTCCACCATGAACGTGGACTGGCCTCTTACAAGGTCGTCAGAGGCACCGACCCTTGTGAAAACCCTATCGACAAGACCTATCCTTGCGGAGCTCGCGGGAACGAAAGAGCCCATCTGCGCCATTATCACGCAGAGGGCCACCTGCCTCATGAAGGTGGACTTCCCCGCCATGTTGGGACCTGTGAGGAGCATGAACCTCTGTCCTTCGCCGTCTAGGTGCACATCGTTCGGGACGAAGCCCCATTCCACCTTGTCCTCTATGACGGGATGACGGGACCGAGCGAGGGATATCGTCCCGCCCTCATCGACGATCGGCCTGGTATAGTTCCTTGAGGCGGCGGTCTCGGACAACGATAAGAGCACATCTAAGGCCCCAAGCGCCCTTGCAGTGTCCTGGATGGCCTCTCTATCATCGAGCACCTTGAGGACCAGCCCATCTAGCAGCTCCTTCTCGAGCTTGGCCGACCTCTCATCTGAGCTCAATATCAGGGATTCCTTCTCCTTGAGCTCGGGCGTTATGAACCTCTCGGCGTTCGCCACGGTCTGCTTCCTGATGTACTCGGGCGGGACCTGCCCCAGATTGCTCTGGGTCACCTCTATGAAATAACCGAAGACACCGGTGTACTTCACCTTAAGGGTCCTTATACCGGTCCTGTTCCTCTCGGAGGACTCGAACTCCTTCAACCATTCCTTAGCGGAGATGGATGCTGTCGATATCTCGTCCAGTTCCGGGGAGAACCCCTTACGGAACATTCCCCCTTCCGTGGTGGACAATGGAGGTGCGTCCACTATGGCGGAACCTATCAGGGATATGGTCCCGGTCAGGTCCTGGAGCGATGAACCAAGGTCCGTGAGGAGCGTGCTCTTACCCACCGTCGGGGAAGTTCCAAGGAGCGCTTTCAAGGACCTCGACGCCTCCAATGCACCAGCTAGGGAGATAAGGTCCCTGGCGCTCCCTCTATTGGTCGAGAGCCTCATCACCGTCCTCTCTATAT
The DNA here is from genome assembly GCA_041304645.1 of Thermoplasmatales archaeon. GTDB lineage: Archaea > Thermoplasmatota > Penumbrarchaeia > Penumbrarchaeales > Penumbrarchaeaceae > JALOTP01. Next base: position 13,748 of record JBFYMY010000291.1, on the reverse strand, counting down.
CAGTGACCTTTCTCAGTACATCGGCCATATCCGACCTGAGGAAGAGGTCTCCGTGGAGCGCCGATACCGCATCCAGCCTTCTGCCTATCTGCTCTATGTCCATCAGCGGCTGCTGGAGCCAGGACCTCATGAGCCTTGAGCCCATGGCCGTCCTGGTCCTGTCAAGGACCTCCAACAGCGTACCCTTGACCGAGCCGTCCCTTGCCGACCTTACGACCTCCAGGTTCTTCAGCGTGGTGGAATCCAGGACCATGAAATCGGAGCTCGAATAGACCCTGAGGCCTCTGATATGTCCAAGGGGGCAGAGCTGGTTCTCCCTGGCATAGGATAGCACTGCACCGGACGCCGCCTGGGCAAGTGGTCTGCCTCCTAGTCCGAGCCCATCGAGGGATACCACACCCAGCTGCTCCTTGAGTACGACCTCGGTCTGGGCCTCCAGGAAGAAATGGTCGGGGAAGGCCGTGAAACATACTCCCTGGCCCAGCTGGAGCTTCAGCTCCGAGAACAGGGCCTCCTGCTTGGACAGCGAAAGGGGCAGGATGACCTCGGATGCCTGGAACTTCATGAGCTCCGATACGAGTCGCTGAAAGGGGGCATCCCCGGATATCTCGGTCGATAGGAAATCGCCCGTGGATACGTCCAGATGGGCTATGCCGTAGGCTGCGTTTGGGAGTACGACCCTCTCCTCCGTAAGGCCCTTGCTCTCGGAGAGGGGCATGTCCGGGGCCCTGTCCTCCGAGAGCCTCCTGATGATCGCGGCAAGGTAGGTATTGGTGGACTCCTGGACCCCCTCCGGGAGAAGCAGGGTCCCCGGGGTCACTATCCTGACCACCTCCCTCTTTACGATCCCTTTTGCTTTTTTTGGGTCCTCGACCTGCTCAACTATGACTACCTTATGTCCTTTCTTGATCAGCCTGGGGAGGTAATTGTCAAGAGCGTGGTAAGGGATCCCCGCCAGAGGAATGCGCCCTTCCCCGTCCATGGCCTTGTCCCGGGCAGTGAGGGTTATCTCAAGGTCCCTTGAGGCTATCTCGGCATCCTCGAAGAAGAGCTCGTAGAAATCCCCCATCCTGTACATCACCAGCTTGTCTGGGTGCTGTTTCTTTATGGAGAGGTACTGCCTCATGAGCGGTGTGAGTCCGTCCTCGGATGCGGGGGTCATCCGAACCAGTGAAAGGGGTGGCCCGAAATAACCTTTGTCCCGAGGACATGGGAACAGACCCCTGCGATAGGATGATGTGAACGGTCAATATTGGAACAGAATAGCTTTTTAAGCAGCACCTTTATTGATGGCCCAGTTCGAAACGGTCCGGTGAGCTATGATGCATAAGCCTGCTCCATTCCTGTTGTCCTTCCTGCTCACAGCGGCCTTGGCATTGACAATGCTTGCGGGCATATCGGACCAGGCCCAAGGTTCGGGGGGAACGGTCCCGGACCATGAGGCCGCTGGGGTCGTTACCCGTTACGAGCTCTCGACGCCTGAGGTCTCCCTCCGTGAGGTGAGGCTTTCCGAGAGGCTCTGGACCATACCCGTCATGGATGGTGCCATCTACCCACCTACCGATGGAGGGCCCTCGGTCCCCGTCATGGTAAAAAGGATAGAGCTGGAAGGTACGGTCAAGGACATATCGCTCATACGCTCCGGTCCGACGATAGTGGTGCTGGACCACCCCATCCCCCCATCTTTTGGACCGGTCGTTATTGGGAGCGAGCAATGGGACATGGGCACCGAGAACCTCCTTAGGACCGACGACCTGGCATACGCATCCGACGTACCCTGCCCGGCTCAGAGCGTTACCTGGACGCATATGGGCTATGGCTGGGAGAACGGGACCAGGCATTCGAGCTACAGCGTCACGTACGCTCCGATGGAATATCGTCCGTCATTGAACGAGCTCACTATCTATACCGGGATGGAACTGGTTATCGAGGAAGTATCTCCCAAATACCTGTTCTCCGCACCTACCAGGGTCGATCCGCCGACAAGCTACACCAAGGGGACCGAACTGCTCGTCATAGCCCATGACCCGTTCATGGACGACCTTAACGACCTTATCGAATGGAGGAAGGAAACGGGGAAGACCCTTACGGTCGTCGGTTATTCCACGGTCAATTCTGCATACCCTGCGCTTGACGGTCCCGCCTCCATCTGGAGCTACGTTCGGGACTCGTTCTTTGGCGATGGACAGACGCTGAGGTGGGTCCTCTTGGCCGGTGAGCCAAGGTTCGTCCCTTCTAGGATGGTGTATGACCTGGACCCTTACTACGGTGAGCCCCAGTACCTCCCCGCCGATACATATTACTCCTGCCTTGACGGCCCATATACCAACTGGGACCAGGACGGGGACGGAAGATGGGGCGAGCTGGGAGACATAACTGACATGGAGCCTGAGGTCTACGTGAGCAGGATATCACTTGATACAGAAGCTGAGGCCCAGAGCTGGGCAAGGAAGGTGGTCTCCTACGAGAAGAACCCTCCCGCCGGCCCCTGGTCGGGAACGGCGGCCTTCTTCGGGTCCACCACACATGTTCCGGATGACGGCCCGACGGAGAGCGAGGACCTATGGGACCTCTACCTGGACAGGGTCCATGGCAGTGTTGATAGGTACTACAGCCAGGGACCCACGCAGCAAACGACAGGTGCAAAGTACCTGACCTACGGCAACATACAGGAAGGCCTATCATCAGGGTTCAGCACCGTCAATTACATGGGGCATGGCCATTATGCGGTCTGGTCGGAAGGGACCCAGGACGACAACACAATAATCTATACCGTGAACGAGGCCTCTTCGCTTTCGAACGGCGCCAGACTGCCCATGATCTTCGCCATGTCCTGTGAGACGAACTGGTTCGATGATGCATCTTTCGACTCCATATCCGAGGAGTTCACGGAGAACCCGAATGGCGGTGCCATAGCCTACCTTGGCGCCGTGAGGACCACCGAGGGCGGCATAGGTTTCACACCCCACCAGTACACCCCGGGCGCCCCCGGGATCCAGGAGGACGTCCTTAGGATGATGGCAGGGGGAAAGAGGTCCATAGCAGAGATCATGCTCGAGGCCAAGGAATACTACTATACACAATGGTCAGCCTACTTCTACGCCTACGAGTTCGCCTATAACGCTTGGGTCGAGCATTCCGTCCTCGGCCCACCGGATACCGAGATCTGGACCGCTGAGCCCAAGGCATTGAACGTTGTGCACTCGCATGAGAGCGACAGGTACACCAACTTCAGCGTGAGCGTCACGAACGCACAGGGTAACGCCGTCCCGGATGCCGTTGTATGCGTCAGGTCCGCTTTGACGGATGCGACGTCCAAGGCCGTTACCGATCAGTACGGTAAGGCGACGGTTCCGTTCGAGATAACAACGACAATGAACGGCAAGCTCACCGTGACCAAGAGCGGCCACAGGCCATTCCAGGCACCGCTGGTCCTGACCGACAGCACGCCTCCAACGGTCACCCTGGTCAAGCAGGTACAGAACCCGGACGGCGCTTCCGGCTGGTACATCCACGATCCCGTCCTCTCATTTGCCTCATCCGAACCATGTGAGCTGAGCTACAGCTGGAACGGAGGGGAGGAACAGAAGTACACAGGGTCGCTTCAGACCATGAAAGGTGAGAACACCCTTGAGCTCTGGGGCAAGGACAGCTTCGGGAACATAGGTGAGGCAACATCGTCTGTGATAAGGTACGACCCGGACGCGCCCGTGGTCACGCTGGTCATTGCCCCCGCCGCCCCCGACGGAAAGGGCGGCTGGTACATCACAACGCCCGTCGTTGAGGTGTCCCTTTCGGCAACTGTGGGCTCAGAGCAGAGAGCGGAGTTCTGGCTCGACAGGTCTGTGAAGCAGACCTACTCAAGCCCCATCCCGGTCCCCGACGGGGAGCATGAGCTCCATATCCTGGCGACCGACAAGGCCGGCAACAGGGCGCCCCAGATCGACCTTGTTCTAAAGGTCGATACCGAAGGACCCTCCACGACGCTTTCGACCGGTGGTGTCGAGAGGAACGAACTGGGGTTCTTCGTGGAGCAGATGAGCATAACCCTCAGGACCGAGGATAGGAGCGCCAAGACATATTACAGATGGGACACCGATGGTACATGGTCCCAGTACTCATCTCCGTTCTACCCGCTAACGGGAAACCATGTCCTGCATTACCTTTCGGAGGACTCCCACGGGAACAGGGAGACCGAGAGGAGCGAGGGTATCGCTTACGACATTACGCCACCCATCCTTCGATATACCGTCTCCCCCCAGCAGCCTTCGGGTTCCAACGACTGGTACATCAAGGCCCCGACCGTAGCCCTATCGGGGGATGACGATAACGGCAACTTCACGATCCTCTACCGCCTTGGAGGGGCTGAGGAGCTGAGCTACGAACGCCCCATACTGGTGCCCGACGGCATTACTACATTGAAAGCGTCCATAATCGACGGGGCAGGTAACATGGGGGAAGGGCTCGAGCTCGTGTTCAAGGTGGACAGCACCGTCGACAGGACGACCTATGCGACGGATGCGAGCCCTAACCAGCAGGGATGGTACATGGACCTTCCCATGATAACCCTCCGCACCGACGGGAAGGCCTCCATCTATTACCGGTTCATAGGCTACGGGGATTTCGTCAGATACAGCGGCGCCATGCTCCCGCCCGGCGATGAGGGTTCGTTCCAGCTCGAATACTACTGCGTTGACGAAGCAGGCAACAGGGAAACGACAAGGACGCTATATCTCTCGGTGGACGCCAAGGCCCCAGTGGCCGCCGTGGAAGGTCCGAAATCAGGGAAGGCCGGGGAGGCGCTGTCGTTCGACCTTACATCCTCTAATGATGGAATAGGTGTCACCGAGTACTATTTCGATCCCGGCGACGGTTCCAAAGGGGAATGGGGGAGCGGGCCAAAGGTGTCGCACACCTATTCGAAAGGTGGGACCTACACCCTCAGGTTCAAGGTAAGGGACACCGTCGGCCACGAGAGCGAACCCTTAGAGATGAGAGTGACGGTCGAAGAGGACAGCTACCTTCCCTATATCATCATCGGGGCCGCCGTTATAGGAACTCTCCTGGCAGGCGGTCTGGTGGTACTCCTCATCGCATCAAGGAGGCATCATACGCCTCCGACCCACCAAAATGTACCCCTCTACCACCGACCGCCCCCTGCGGCAGGGGCACCTCTGCTCCCCGGCAGGCCCCCACAGGCCCCTGCTCAGATGAGGATCGTCGGCACCGGCCAGGGTTTGGCCCCAAAATTGCCGGGAATGCTCCCGGGAATGGAAAAGAAAGGGGTCCAGCTCGGGGGCGGGGCTTTGACACCGGTTCAGGGCAAATCGAACGGTCTTATCGACCGTCCTGTCAGCCATGGCCGTTCCTTTACGGGCGGTCAGCCTGCTTCCGTCAAGCCTACCGTGAGGGCACAACCTGAGCCCCCTCCGAAGCCTACAAGGATACCCGAGCCCCCCAAACCACCAACGTTCTAGCAGTAGGGCTCATCCTTTCCGGGGAAGCTCCATCTCTTCCTCAATCTTATATAATCGTCGAAGTTCCAGACGGACCTGATGCCCGCCCCGTTCTCACCCTTGAGCGTTCTCAGGACCGATGCCGCGCCGTTAACGAACAAGTTCTCCTTCCTCTCCCGGTCTATACCGAAATCCAATGTGTGGACATCCCCGGTATCCACCTCGAACAACCTGCATATCCTGGTGGGATAGTTTATGACGGACATCCTGCTCTGACCGTACCTCATAGTGTCGAATATGGCAAGTCCGAAACGGTAGAGGTCGCTCGTCGATTGAGGTGGGGAGGGACCAGATGTAAGGTTGATGCCGAAGGTCGGCCACCTCACTTCGTCAGGGTCCTCCTTGTCAAAGGTCTCCAGTGGTAGGTTCGTTGCGAATGCACCGTCCACTATGAGGGACCTATGCAACTTGTAAGGGGTGAAGAAGAAGGGGACGGATATGGACATCCTGACGGCAGCGGCCACCGGAAAGCTGTCCGGTCTCAGCTTCCCGTACCTGGGCAGGGAGAGGTCCCTGGGCAGCATGAGCTCGCAGCTGTGCGTTATATCCGAGGCCATCACCTGGAGCCTGTGCCCGTCGGACCTGTCCAGTTCGGAGAGCATTCCCACGTCCCCCCTCGGAAGCCTGCCGAACGTGTTGGCATGCTTTGCGACCAGCCTCTGCTCCAACCAGGATTGAAGTTTTTCGCCCTCGTACATCCCGTAGGACGATGATATCGCCGCTATCTTTGCGAACTTGGGCAGCCTCTGGTCCCAGAACCCGTCCCTGAACTTCATGAAGTCTATGTCGAAGAACTCGGAGAAGAGCTCATCAGCGGAGAACCCTGCCGCGACCAGAGAGGCAGTTATGGCGCCCGCTGAGGTCCCCGCGAGCCTCTTTATCCTGATCCCCAGCCGGTCAAGGGCCCACAATCCCCCTAGATGGGCCACGCCCTTGGCCCCCCCTCCGGCGAAGACCATATCGCAGACCATCGGCTCCCTATCATGGGATACCTGGAACGAGGGGTCCTCCTTCAATAGGTCCAGCCCTTCGGCTATACCCTTAAGCTCTCTCTGCTTGACCGGCGACAGTTCGAACATGGGTGCTCACCTCTGAACTCCCCATGATGCGGGTATGTCCTCAGTCCCATTTAACGTTCTCCACCGTGGGAGAGGGGCCCCTGAAAGGCGCGGCCCTCCTCACCAGTAGGACCAGAAGGGAACCGTCCGCGTTGATGCCCATAACGAGTTCGTCGCCCTGCTGGAACCCCATCGTCTTGAACCACTTGGTCAATCCGCCGCCTATCCTAACTCCGCCTGTATCGGATATCATGCACTTGGACTCAAGGGATGCGTCCTTCCTGACGAACAGCTTTATGGGGCCCTGGATCAGCAACTGGCCCTTCTCCTTGGGGATGTAGATGAACCCCTGCCGGAGGGATGTCCTTGATATAGGGGAGACGATGACCCTCTCCTCCGGGAAGGATTCCCTTGTGATCACATCCTCGACGAGCGGTCTCTGAGGCTCCTGAGGCTGGGCCAGCTTCATCCCTGTTTCGTCGGGGACCGATTCCATGACGGGGGACAGGTCATCATCCAGGAGGGGGAGTACCGTGACCGTGTGCGGTTTCAAGGTGTCCTTGATGACCTTTGCCGTCCAGGGGTCCAGCAGGTAGAGGTAGGTGGACTCGGCGTTCTCGTTCGATATCTTGTCTATGTTCTTCCTTGCGACGTCGCTCTGCCTTCCGCCCATCCCGCTCCTTCCATGGAGGCTCATGGTCCTGACCATCCCTGCGACCTTGATGAAGCCGTCCGTCCTCCCCAGGATGGTGGCCTCATCGGGCCTGTCCTGTATCTCCCACTCGGTGACGTCCTTGTGCCTTCTCTGGAGGTCGCTCCTGGCCACGAAGAGGGCTGTCGCCCTTATCCTGTCATCGAGGTCCTTCATGTCCTCCTTGAGAATGAAGAGGAATGCCAACTGGTGCTTCAGCTCATCGGTTATCTTATCATCGACCGTCATGGATATCGCGGGTCTATCATATTCTCTTCAATAAGGTTTTCGGTGATGGTCGGTTCCATACGGTCCATCCTCAGACCTCGACCCCTCTGACGTCCTGGGTGAGGACGAACTCGAGGGACTCGCCCAGAAGGATCGCCATGCCGTCCCTGGCTGCAAGACAATTGACACCAGACCTGTTCTTGACCCATTCTGCCTGCTTCTGGGGCCCGTCCCGGAGGACCTTGCGCCCAAGATGGGTGAGGATGCATAGTTCGGGTTTGACCTTCTGGGCTATCACTCCCGAATCCTCCGTGGATAGGTGGTTGGGGATCCTTGCATGGAGGGGCCTTGTATTGGCAAGTATGAGGACCCTTGCCCCCTTGTGGGCAGCTATCACTTCCTCCCGGAGCTCGGTGTCGGCCACGTAGGAGATGTCACCGTTCTCGGTCCGCAGTCTGAAACCGACGGCGTCGGGGTCGGAATGCAAAGATGGCGTAGCCGTTCCGACCATGGGCCCTATGTTGAACTCCTGACCTTGCTGTACGGTCCTTACCTCCTGGAGCTTTTGAAGGTGGTACTTGGAGACTGCGGGCCCTATCTTGGGGCCGCCCTTGGTCACACTTCGGGGTGCTATAAGGGTCCCGCAGCGTCCCTTCTTTCCCATGACCATGCCCTCTATGAGCATCTCTGCCGATGCGTAGTGGTCAGGATGGCAGTGGGATATGAGCAGTGCATCGGTAGCTGTCGGGTCTATGCCGTACTTCCTCATCGCCAATAAGGCTCCGGGACCTGGGTCCATGTTCAATCTGACCCTGTCCTCGAGGTACATCCCCCCCGTGCACCTTTCCTGCATGAGGGTGACGAACCTGCCGCCGCCGGTCCCGAGGAAGACCAATCTTGTCATCAGAGGCCCCTATCATGGGCCCCCCTTAATAATCTGTCCCGGCCTGACATCGGCTGCGGACTTTGACGCAACTGATGACGACTTCAGGTCTAAAGGTTATAAATACCGCCGTTTCATGGGACTCCTAGAGAGCCCGAGCCAAAGGGACAGGCAGGGAGCCTATGCTCCTGTGAAGGCTCCATTTAATAACGACACGGAGGAAGAAAGATGATGAAGAGCACAATGATAACGGCGGTCCTAGTGCTACTGATGTTAGCGGTGCCTGGCAGCATCGCCTCCATAGGTGCCCAGGACCAGGGAACGGTCGCTCCCGGGACGGAGGACGTCCTGCAGGGGGAGATCGTTGATACGACAGATGATGTGACCATCGAGAAGGTGGACCCGAACCAGATGGCAAAGGTGGAAAGTTCCATAAGGGAACTATCGTTGAAAGACAGGATGCAGGGGCTTATTGGGAGGACGGTCGTCTCTGATGATAACCTTCCAAAGGATAAGGTCAAACTCCCACAAACCCTTGATAGTAAATTGAACGAGAAATTAATAATGCCAGAGAACATGATGATAGAGGATGTCCTTGCGACCCGTGCCTCGGACGTAGATCCTGACAACGATGACAACGGAAATGGGTCTGTAATGAATATTAACCCTAAAGAGACCGTATCAGGGTCCCTTTTCTCAGATAGTTCACCAGTTCCCCAGAATGACATAGTGGATTGGTACAAGATACAGATACCCCAGAATGCCGTCAATCCGAAGGGCGGTTCGGCCGGTTTCACACAGAACTACACCGTCAGACTGACAAGCTTCACCGTCACTGATGACCAGAACAATGACATAGGCCAGGAGATGACTTTTGACGAATCTGGAAACTGGCTCGTGGATTTCATAGATACCATAGAAGTCTATCTTGTTTACAACCACTATATGATCGCTGCACCTACCATGGGCGGTGGTCAGTTCTTCTTCGATGACCTGAACGATGGAGATGGATGGAGCTATGATGAGAACTACTCGTTCTCGTTCAGACCGGTGATCGATTCCCAGGGAACGAGCGAGGACCAGGATGGATATATTGGCGGCCTCAGGGAACCGGGATGGTATTATGTCGGTTTGAGAATGCTCATGTGGCAGACATCTCAAACAGCAACTAGGGATATCGATATTACATATGACTATACATTCGAGGTCGAGAAGGTGTCCTCGAACGAGGTCAACAATTACCCGTTCACACCCACCACCTCCAATGGTGCAGGTAATGATTGGAAGAACGCGACAACGACCGCACCAACGGCCGACGGGTCGGCAAGGTCTGATTCCAACTGGAACAGTATGGATTGGTACAAGTGGAAGGGGACCGACAGGAGCCTTCTGTGGAACATGACCTTCAATTTCTCCTATGATGATGGTGCTGGGGACTCCCCTGGTGGACCGATATTAGCTTGGACACCAGACAATTGGTTCAACATCGCTGTTATCTGGTACACGATGGGTAATGACGGAAAATGGGGTACCGATGACGATGATTGGCGCTTCTATACATGGTATACATGGACGTGGAGGATAGCAACCGGCAACGGTTTCATCAACTTTGGAGACTTCAGCGGACAGACAGGAAGATTGTGGTCCAACTACACCGATGCTCCGACAGGTGTGGAACCGGATAATATGGACCCTAGGGAGATCTACATAGGCCTCTGGACTGAATCGATGAACCTTTTAATTCAGGGCACTCCGCCCCAAATAATTGATGTTTCACTTGGGACGGTCCAGTGGTGGAACGATTACAGCCTAGATTGGCATGCAAATGAGAGGACACTGAACAATAAACCGGCGATCCTCGATGTGGAGATAACGACCGAGAACGATCCCGAGGTCTTCATAAACGACCCGACAGGCGGTTATTTTGACACAGAGTTCACGATAACGGCCACATACAGGGATATCGACAACAATCTCCCGATGGAACTCTGGGTCGTTCTGGATGAGGGGACCGGGGCTCAGAAGAAGGTCAACATAGTCGGTAACGAAGTGAAACTAACGGATATCGATGTGTCCGATCCTGCGGGAAAGGAATACAGGCTCGTGATGACAGGGGAAGAGCTCAGAGATGACCCGTCCCCCCACAAGATCACGGTCTATGCCTACGATGATGTCCCATTGACGGATATCAGGAGCCAATTCAAGACCGTTTCAAATTACTTCTACCTGAACGATTCTCTGCGGGTATGGGATGACAACCCTGTCAAGCTAGTGAAGACCTGGCCTGGTCTCCCGGTCCTCTCAGAGGACTCACTACCGCCGGAGCTAGTACCCCTCGAGGGCATAGAGGGTGCCTTCGATGACCCAGAGAAGAGCTTCAGGGGCTTCAACATCTGGAACCCGGACATCAAGGGCTGGGTCTATGACTACGAAGTGATGAACCCCGACGATCCCGAGAACGTCCTCGTCACCGTGAACATATCAAAGGACGAAGGGTTCTGGCAGGCGACGCTCACACTCGGTATCAACGAGCATTACAGCGAGGGTGTTCCCCTCCTGTTCAGGGGCTACGATGACCATTCCGAGATAAACAGGTCCTCCAGGCTCATAATAAACCCCGCCAACGACCCGCCCATGGTCACATCCGTGAAGGTGGGCTCCGTCGATTACCCGGCAGACAACACCAATCCGCTCCTCCCGATCGTACACCTCGACACACAGCTGACCTTCAAGGAGGACCAGCTCATAACCTTCAGCATAATGGCCGAGGACACCGACAAGGAGAACGAGAGGACCGCTCTCGAGTACAGCTACGAGCCGAACCCCTCATCACCCTGGGAGGGAAATCCCCTGCCCCAGGTCGATATGACGACCGGCGTCGTGACCTACACAGCGACCAACGGCGATGTCAACAAACCCCTGCCCAACAACAAGATGGTCTTCGCCATAGACGACAGGGGCGCGGACGGGGACATAAAGCTCACCGTCTACATGAAGGTGGAGAACGTCAACGATGCACCGGCCCTCACCATACCCGCAGGGACCAGGAGCTTCCAGCAGTTCACAACTCTGGCCATTAAACCCCAGGCATCCGATGAGGACCGCGGTGACACGTTGAAGTACGAGGTCAACTTCGAAGAGCCCATAGGGGATACGTCCTCTGTGCTGGACCAGCTCACGTACATCAACCCGCAGAAGACCCTCGACTGGGACCTGAACGAGAACACGGGCGAGTTCTGGTTCAAGCTTTCCGACCAGAACATCTGGAAGACCGCCACCGGCAACCAGAAGACCACATCCATAGTGATCGCCTTCAAGGTGACGGACAAGGCAGGCCTCTCCGACACCAAGACGGTCACCTTCGACCTGCAGGACGTCAACGATGAGCCGCTAGCACCGAAGAAGGTAACATCCGATCCCGCTGAAAAGCAGGAAGTGAACAAGGCCGTCATCTTCACCGTTGAAGAGGTCGTTGACCCTGACGGTGACAAGCTCTACTACAAGTGGAACTTCGGGGACGGCTTCACCGGAGAGGGCGTGAACGTCACGCACGTCTACACCCTCCAGGGAATAAAGACCGTCGAGGTCTGGGTCGAGGACGGACAGTTCCAGACCGACAAGTACACCTACAGGATAGAGATAGTGAAGGTTATTGTGGATCCAACGGATGATGATGACACAACGGGCGATGATACCACAAACCCAAAGGATGAGACACCTTGGATCCTGATAATAGGCGGTGTGTTCCTCATACTCATCATACTGGCCTTCATCATCATAGCCTTGGTCGTCCTGAGGAAGAAGCCTGCACCGGCAGCTCAGTATCCCTACGACCCTGCCCTGATGGCGTACAACTACCAGGGACTGCCGCCCGGAGCACCGGGACAGCTACCACCGGGACAGACCCCAGAGCTCCCGCCAGCACCTGAATATGCGGGAACGGAGCTTCCCCCGGCCCAGCCGGAGCAGCCGCCCGTCGCACCGATGACAGCTCAGACCGCCCAGCCCGCACCGGAACAGATGGGGGGCTCCTGCCCGAGCTGCAATGCGCCAGTGGACCCGTCGTGGTTCCTCTGCCCCAACTGCAAAGCACCTCTTCAGTGAGCTGAACAGATAGGGCAAATGGGGGGTGTCCGAACGGACATCCCCCTTTTTTTTAAAAAAAAACCCTCATAAGCCAAGGCTTACAACATAGAATGAAGATCTCTGTCGGGTTTTTTCGTAAGTCCCTTTCGTCTATTCCATCAAGAAACGGGACTTCGAAACCCATGCACAACAGAGCGTCGATTAAACACCACTGTTGTGCGGGAGTATGAAGAACACATCAATTACTTGATGGTCAATCTTCATACTAAAATCCTAAGGTCCTATTTTCAAACAGGTCTCTTTCCGACCATATGACCTATGACAAGGTCACCCGAGACCTTCTCGACCTTGATCTTGACCTTGGCGCCCTTTGCGACGCCTGGAACGTAGATGGTGTACCGCTCTATCTTGGCGAGACCGTCACCCATCCTTCCAACGTCCTGAATGAAGACATCGAGCTCATCCCCGACGTTGATGACCGTCCTCGCCTCCTTGGCCGTCAGCCCCTTCTTCACCTTGACGGGCCTTTTCGCACCGCATGCCTCGCAGGCAATGACCTGGGTCCTGGATTCCTTGATGAGGTGCGTATCCGGCTTCCCGCACTCCCCGCAGATGACATAGGTCGTAACGTACTCGTCGAGCTTCTCCTTGAGCTTGTCAGCGGTGATGACGGACTTGAAGACCACCCTCCGTCCTTCCTGAGAACCGGCGCTTCCCATGCTCCGGAGGATCTGCGATAGCACATGGATAGGGTCCCTTCGGATGGTGTCCATTATGTCCCCGAAGTTCTTCCATACGGTCGTTCTCCCCTCGTACATGAGGTCGATTGCCGGGACAGCCCACCTCACGTCGCCTATCCTGTCCTCCTCCGGGATGTTGTCGAGGGCCCTGGCGAGCAATTTTTCGTAATCCAGTTCATCGGACATCGGAGACACCGTATCCAGCGCATGAGGGGACATCTATATAAATGTGCATCCAACGCTACATGGACATAGGGGCGTCTATGCCCAGGCACCAGAGGCCCCTTCCCAGCACCCTTCGCGAGAGCTCGACCAGGGCCGTCCTGGCCTTCCGTCTTGCTGGGTCCTCCTCCTTCAGAACGGGGCAGTCCCTGTAGAACTCGTTGAAGAACGATGCGAGCTCGACAAGATAGGGGGCCATCAGGTGGACCCTCCTCTCCCTTGCCCCCGATGATATGACCGCTCCGAGCTCGGAGAGCTTCCTCACCAGCTTCATCTCGGATGGTTCCACGAGCGAGGACCAATCGACCTCTCCCTGGAACCCTT
>JBFYMY010000290.1:0-6583 GCA_041304645.1 Thermoplasmatales archaeon | reverse complement strand
GAAGACGGAGCTCCTCAGAAGGATAAAGGCGCACCTGGAGAAGCTCGAGAAGGAAGGCCCCGTAGCCGATCGACCCAAGGCCAGCGCCGAGGTCACGAATGAGAAGGGCGCTCTCAAGAGGGTTTCGGACATACTTGATGGCAAGGAAAAGGAAGGTTCGACCGATATCCCCGAGAAGCCCTCCCCGCCCAGGCCGGTAAAGGCCCCCTCTGCGAAACCTGGCGAATGGTCGGCAGAGAAAGCGGCCTTCGAACTGACCCCCGGCCTATCCTATCTGGTGGAAGAGAAGAGGCCCGACAAGGTCTTCATGTTATACAAAGCGCTCACCAACATAGGGGACCCCGGCATTGCGATATCAAGGACCAATCCCAAGATCCTATCTAGGACATACGGAATGAACGAGAATACAGCTATCTGGTTGACCGGCAAGGAGATACACGGGGAGATAAGGTCGGTCCTCCCCATACTGGAGTTCATCATGTCCCTCATAGAGGAGCACATGTCGGCCAATCAGAAGAGCGTGATAATCATAGATGGACTGGAATACCTGCTGACCAACAACAAGTTCAATTCCGTCCTGAGGTTCCTGAGGCAGCTTGTCGATAACGTCTCCCAGACGGACAGCATCCTGCTGGTCGCCCTGTCACCGGAGGCCCTGGATTCGACCGAGGTGACCCTGCTCGAGAAGGACCTCCAGCCGCTGGTCTATTTGGAATAATAACCGACCATCCGGAGGAACGCCTCCTCCAGGTTCCCGTGCTCCCTTACCACTTCCCGGGTTGTGCTATTGGCAAGCACCTTGCCCTTGTTTATTATGCAAACCCTGCTGCAGAGCTCCTCCGCAAGGGACAGCATATGGGTCGATATCAGGACCGTCCCCCCTTTGGAAACATAATCGATGAGGTGATCCTTCACCTTCCTCTGGTAGATGGGGTCAAGATTGATGAACGGCTCGTCCAGTAGGAGCAGCGGCGGTCCGTGGATGAAGGCCGACGAGAGCATGAGCTTCTGTCTGGTCCCCTTTGACAGGTTGCGTGCGATGGTCTCCGTCTGGTCCTCAAGGTCGAAGAACCCCAACCATCTGGTCAGGGAGCCCTCGTCAGGCTCGAGCCCGCGCACGTGCATGACGAAATCAAGGAACTCCCTGACCTTCAGGAACGATGGCGGTACCTCCGATTCAGGGACGTATCCCGTATGGGCCTTGATACTGAGCTTGTCCGCTCTGGGGTTCAATCCCAGGACACGAACGGAACCCTCATCGAGCTCCACGGAACCGACCAAGGCCTTCATCAAGGTCGATTTCCCTGCCCCGTTGGGCCCTATGAGACCGTAGAGCTCTCCCCTCTTGACCTCAAGGTCGATCCCCTGGAGGGCTTTGACACTTCCGTATCTCTTCAAAGCCCCGTCGACCAGGACCGCAGGACCGGTGGTGGAAGGGCTCTCCCAGGGGCCTTTGCGGGTCCGGCCGTCCAACTATTCATTCCTCCCTCTGAAGAGGACGAACCCGAGGGCCAGACCGCAGATGATGACGAGGGCGGCGATGATCTCAAGCGTGTACCTCGGGAGCCTGAACCCCTCATCATCCTGTCCGCGGGGCTCTAGTATGTATATGCGGGTGGAGGCGGGGGAGGTGACCTGCCCTTCGGTCGCCCCATCGACCGGGACGTCATGGGCCCTGGCCTCAACAAGATGGGGGCCGGGCGACAGGTCATCCACAGGGAGCATGGTGAACCAGATGATCCTGCCAGGTCCGCTGAAGGCCGGAAGACGTATCCATTCTCCCCCGTCAACACGGACCTCTATCCTGTCTATGGACTCCCTGTCGTAGGCATATCCCCTCAGTGTGACCGAGCCGACATCGCTCCTCAAGGACGAATTGTAGGAGGGGTCGGTGATGGTTATGGTCGGGGGCGAGTCATCGATGGGGTCTATGCCGTAGTAGGCATGGAGGAAATCGTCCCAGAGATGGAACCTGGCGAACCCGGTCTCGTCATAGACCGGATTGTAGTTCGTGGGTAGTTGTGTCAATGTGAGCTGGTCCTCGTCCTTGTTAGGGAAATATTCGGAGAGACCGTTCGCATCGGGATGCCATTTGTCGGCATTCGATACGAACATGAACTCGGGCTCTATGGCGTTCCTCAGCCTTGTGCAGAGCTGGAGGACGACCGTGTTCTTGGGGAAGGCCTTCTGGATGTAGGTCTGAAGTTCCTTGGTATAATCTATGACGTCATAGAGAGGGTATCCGGTAAGGTCGTAGGTGAAGACGCTTGCCGCATCGTATGAGTTGCAGTTCTTCCTGGCAAGGTATATCTGGAAGAGGTACTCGAGCGACCCCAGCGGACCCCTTGTAGCGAGCTCCTCGGAGAGCTGGTCCAGGCTCTGGAGGACCTCGTTCATCTTGGTGAGGTCGAACCCGGCCATGGTCACCATCGGATAGTCCTGCGGGTCGTCCTGGCCGTTCTCGTAGGAGTAGATGTATTCCCGGGATATTATGGTGGCAAGCTCCTGGGGCCCCATATCCGGTTTCGTGACGAGCGGTCCAAGTATCTCCTCATAGGGCCATCCGTCGCCCGGTTCGTTGAACCCCGATGCCGCCGCTACATGGCCGAAGTCCTTGATCTCGTAGAGGACCGCGATCTGCGCCATCAGACAGGCGTCGAAGCCTATCAGGTCTATTCGCCTGTTGCCAATGAGCTGGTAGATCTCTCTGGTGGCCTGATGGAGGTCTGACATGTTCAACATGTCATAGGTGTCAGAGCCGGGGACAGTGTCATCGTAGCATATTCCCCTGAACGCCCCGCCGTGGTCCCAGAGGACAAGGGCGTATCTCTTTGCGGGGAAGTTCTCGACGGTCCAGCGGGCGAACTCGACCAATGTCGCCGGGTCGCCCATGTTGGGCTCGGGCAGTTCCATGAGGGGTGTGGAGCTTATGGTCTGAACGTCATCGTCCTTCTCAACCCTGTACCTCCTGCCGTCGGTCCAGTCCCCGTTGGAGGTGTCCTCGCCCTCTATACGGTCCATCTGTACAATGATGTTCACCTTATCAGTGGACCCCACCCTCTCCATCTCGTTCATGTCCTCCACACCGGCACCTTCGAGATTGTTGTCCGCATCAAGATAGACCATGAAGGTCCACTCGGCGAGCGCGGTCCCCTCCTGCCCCTCGGGTCCGGTCGGGACCAGGAACGTCGAGGCTAGCAGGACCATAACAAGGAACAGCGCATGCATGGAAAAGCGTCTCAAGGAAGGACCTCCGGTCATCAGGAACGGACACGTTGGTATCGATTTAACCTTTGTGGTCCTGGACGACCCCTCCCACGGACATGCGGATGGCCTTCCGAATAATACAAATAAGAGTGGCATGATGCCCCCTAGCCCGATAGGAGTGAAATAGATGGACGAGCCGATCTGTCACATCGAGATAAGCAAGGAGGACGATGAGATCGTAGCCCGGATCCAGAGCGATCTCGGCGGAATAAGGGAGTTCAGGTCCCATTCGTTCGAGCATACGCTGAAGCTCATAGTCAACGAGCTGCAGGAAGAGCTTGATTTTGCCACCGAGGCCGGGGCAGAGTGAGGGCCTTTTCGTTGGGAACCCTCGCTGTCTTGACAAGGTTCTTATACTAAATCGACTTCTACCAACCTCCCCCCAAAGCGCTTTGGAGGGGTCCTTGGACCTCTCTTCGGTGTGATGGGGAAGGGTTAAATACAGCCCCTTTTTTAAGGGGTCTTAACCGCATCCTCACGCGTTGTCCCGTGAGAAGGCATTGACCGAGATGACCGGGACCATCTAAGGGTGCGGACATGGGAACGGGGTCGGAGAAACCCGGACAGGTCCGTGACCTCTTCGATCCGGCATTCGATAGAAGTGAAACCTGAGCGTAATGAACGTTGTGTGCAGTAAAGATGGAAGGGTAACTTCATCTGCCAATTCCGGTTGATCCTGCCGGCGGTCACCGCTCTTGGAATCCGACTAAGCCATGCGAGTCGAGAGGGTTCGGCCCTCGGCGCACCGCTCAGTAACACGTGGATAACCTACCCTGGAGTGGGGGATAATCTCGGAAACCTGAGGATAATACCCCATAGGCCTTTGGTACTGGAATGTTCTTAGGCCCAAAGTTACGGCGCTCCAGGATGGGTCTGCGGCCTATCAGGTAGTAGTGAGTGTAAAGGACTCACTAGCCGACAACGGGTACGGGCCATGGGAGTGGTAGCCCGGAGATGGATTCTGAGACACGAATCCAGGCCCTACGGGGCGCAGCAGGCGCGAAAACTTCGCAATGCGCGAAAGCGCGACGAGGGGATTCCAAGTGCATGCACTTAGTGCATGCTGTTTGCTAGTCCAAATAGCTAGTAGAGTAAGGGCTGGGTAAGACTGGTGCCAGCCGCCGCGGTAATACCAGCGGCCCGAGTGGTGATCGTTATTATTGGGTCTAAAGCGTCCGTAGCCGGCCCGGTAAATCTCTGGGTAAATCGTTGAGCTCAACTCAGCGAATTCTAGGGAGACTGCCGGGCTTGGGACTGGGAGAGGTCGGAGGTACTCCGAGGGTAGGGGTGAAATCCTGTAATCCTTGGGGGACCACCGGTGGCGAAGGCGTCCGACCAGAACGGGTCCGACGGTAAGGGACGAAGCCCTGGGGCGCGAACCGGATTAGATACCCGGGTAGTCCAGGGTGTAAACGCTGTGCGCTTGGTGTTGGGGGTCCTTTGAGGGCATCCAGTGCCGGAGAGAAGTTGTTAAGCGCACCACCTGGGGAGTACGGTCGCAAGACTGAAACTTAAAGGAATTGGCGGGGGAGCACCGCAACGGGAGGAGCGTGCGGTTTAATTGGATTCAACGCCGTAAAACTCACCAGGGGCGACTGCCATATGAAGGCCAAGCTGATGACTTTGCCTGATTGGTAGAGAGGTGGTGCATGGCCGTCGTCAGTTCGTACCGTAGGGCGTTCTGTTAAGTCAGATAACGAACGAGACCCTTGCCCTTAATTGCCAGGTCCCTCTCCGGAGGGGCGGTACATTAAGGGGACCGCTGGTGCAAAATCAGAGGAAGGTAAGGGCAACGGTAGGTCAGTATGCCCCGAATCCCTTGGGCAACACGCGCGCTACAAAGAATAGGACAAAGGGTTCCGACACCGAAAGGTGAAGGTAATCCCGAAACCTATCCGTGGTTCGGATCGAGGGCTGCAACCCGCCCTCGTGAAGTTGGATTCCGTAGTAATCGTAGGTCAACATCCTACGGTGAATATGCCCCTGCTCCTTGCACACCCCGCCCGTCAAACCATCCGAGTGGAGTTTCGATGAGGGTGGGATTAGTGTCCTTCTCGAATCGAGATTCTGCAAGGAGGGTTAAGTCGTAACAAGGTATCCGTAGGGGAACCTGCGGATGGATCACCTCCTAAGACATTAAGGGGAGGGGGCTAGTCTCCCTCCCCTACCAGTTCGTTACGCTCAGGCACTTGATCTATCGCGTGCCTTACGACCCCGTTTCCCCCTCCTTCTATCTATGTCAAAGGTCGATAGCCTATGCCATCTGCCATCAAAGTGCGAAAGATGGACCCAGAAGGGAAGTTGAAGATAGAGTATTCTGGGACGATCAGGGAAAGGACACATGATATGATATCCATCGATACCGGATGGTCCCGCGAACCTCTGGACCTGGGATATGTACGGTTCGAACCGGATGATATCTGGGTCGAGACGTTCTACTTCCACAGGTATTACAATATCTTCAGGATAGCTGACAGGGACGGGAACCTTAAGGGGTTCTACTGCAACATATCAGAACCTCCTGTCATTGAAGGCGATGTTCTGACATGGCATGACCTTGCCATCGATGTTTGGGTAAGACCTGATGGTTCTTACATCGTACTTGATAAGGACGAGTTCGAGGAGAAGGTCCTGGACCCCACCATTAGAACCAGGTCGTTGAATGCTCTGGAAGAGCTCAGGTCGATCATTGAAGGGAAGGAGGGTCCGTTCGGACCTTGATCGCACGATCAATCCTCGTTCCCTGATAACAACTCCATTCCCTCTCTGAACAGGAAGGCCGCTATCAGTATACCTGCCACAGGGTCAGCCCACCACCATCCAAAGAGGTAGTTCAGGCCGAGACCTAAAAGCAGAGCCAATGATAGGACCGAGCACACAAGGGTCTCCTTAGAGTCAGCGACAAGGGCCCTGCTGCCTATGAGCTTCCCAGTCCTGAACTTGAGATAGGCCAAAGTTGGCATGACCATTAAGGAAGCAAGGGCTATCAGTATGCCGGGAAGTGAGGGGTCAGGCACATTAGTCCCTCCAGGCATCTGGATGCCCCCAGGGAGTGGGATCGAATACATGACCCTGCCAAAGATGGTCTGAGAGGCCTCGAATAGGACGTACACCCCCAGTATCAAGAAGGTCAGACCCACCAACAATACCGCTGTCCTCTCAATGCGCTCCTCATCTTCCTTGCTGAGGGTCCCGTGCTTCCTTAACCTCCAGATGAGGACCAGTCCTGACAGCGACTCGACAATGCTGTCGAGACCGAACCCGACCAGGGCAACACTTCCCGCAAATATACCGAATAAGATGGAAAGTATGGCCT
>JBFYMY010000289.1:0-3476 GCA_041304645.1 Thermoplasmatales archaeon | reverse complement strand
TTCGGGACCGACCGCAGCCCATGGTGATATGGCCCTATCCGATGGAGGGCTGCCAGAGACCGCCATCATCATAGGTCCCAACCATACGGGGATGGGGGAGGACATCGGGCTTTTGAACGATGACCTCAAGACCCCGCTTGGGGTTGCGAGACTGGACAGGGACCTGGCAAAGACCATGGACGTGACCATTGACAAGGCATCCCATGCCCAGGAACACTCGATGGAGGTACAGGTCCCGTTCCTTCAGTACCTGGACCCGAACATCCAGATCGTATGTGTCTCCATGATGGACCAGACGTTGGGTTCGGCAAGGTCGCTGTCGAGGAAGATATCCTCTGCGGTGCGTTCCTCCGCAAGGAGGGTCGCTCTCATAGCATCCTCCGACTTCACTCACTGCGGACCGAACTACGGAGTGCATGTCCCCCGCGGTAAGAATGCCGGGGAGACCGCAAGGTCCATGGACATGCCAGTGATAGAAAGGCTCCTGAAGATGGATGTCGAGGGCGCTTTCCAAGCTCGAGATGCCACGGGTTCGACGGCATGCGGACTGGGCCCGGTCGCCGCAGTGGTCCTGGCCTCCAGGGACCTTGGGGCGGTCCAGGCGAAACTGCTCGATTACACGACCAGCTATGACGTGATGCCCCACCACAGCGCGGTCGGGTATGCTTCGATGGCCATCTTCTGAGATGTCATCGGTCCTGCTGAGGACCCTTTGATTAAAATAGATGATGCATATAATCGGCCAGGGTCGTTATCATGCGTACGGCTGTAATCGGATGCGGATATGTCGGGCTCACGACCGGTCTCACCCTTGCCGAGCTGGGGAACGAGGTCGTACTGGTCGATACGGACGAGAAGAAGCTCTCTGCGGTAAGGGAGGGCAGGTCACCTTTCTACGAGCCCGATGTTGACGAACTGCTCAAGAAGCACTTCAAAGCAGGTTCGCTCAGGGCAATGGATGACGCTCCGGAAGCCTCCAGATGGGCGGAGATAGTGTTCATTGCGGTAGGGACCCCTTCCCGCAAGGACGGGTCAATGGAGGACCGCTACATCATGGAGGTGGCCCGCCAGATAGGGAGGTCGCTCAAGACGGCCAGAGGGTTCAGGACAGTGGTTGTGAAATCCACAGTGGTCCCAGGGACGACCATAGGTATGATCATGTCCGCTTTAGAAAGGGCATCTGGAAAGAGGGCTGGCAAAGGGTTCGGACTGGCTATGTGCCCCGAGTTCCTGAGGGAGGGTTCCGCTATGAAGGATTCGCTCCATCCGGACAGGGTCGTGGTAGGGACATTGGACGACAGGTCCTTCGACGTACTATCAAGGCTCTTCTCACCGCTGGGGTCTGTCATCCTGCGCACAACGCCCACTGCTGCTGAAATGATAAAGTACGCCTCGAACACGTTCCTTGCGACCAAGATATCCTATGTGAACGAGATGTCCAGGCTCTGTGAGAAGCTGGGAGTTGACGTTTACGATGTCATGGAGGGGGTCGGTCTGGACAAGAGGATATCCCCGCATTTCCTCAGGGCCGGAGTCGGGTTCGGGGGGTCCTGCTTCCCCAAGGACGTATCGGCCCTCATCCATCTGGCGGGAGAGCTCAATGAGCCGACCCCGGTCATGGATGCGGTGATGAGGACCAATGAGATCCAGCCCAAGCATCTGGTCGATGTCCTAGAGGTCATGGTAGGTGACTTAAGTGGTATGAAGGTGGCCGTACTGGGCCTAGCCTTCAAACCGGAGACGGACGACATCCGGGAGACCAGGTCCCTTCCGGTCATCAAAGCCCTGATAAGGAAGGGGGCCAAGGTCTCCGGTCATGACCCAAAGGCCTTGGATAATTTCAAGGCCATAGCCCCGAAGATGATCTTCTTCGGGGATGCAATATCTGCCTTGGAATGGGCCGATGCGGTCGTGCTCATGACCGAATGGGAAGAGTACAGAGATATCGATTGGAGGCCCCACAGGCACCTCAAAGCGGTCCTGGACGGCCGGAGGACGGTTGAACCTGCTTCCCTAGGTAGGATTAAGTACTGGTCTTTGGGCTCCCCTTTTCCCTGAACGGAGCTGCTTCCTATGGGGCCCTTGATGAGGAACTTTATCAGGAGGCACTGGAAGGATGCCCTATATCTGGCGCTCGGGGCCTTCATAATCGCATTCCTTCTCCTCAGGGCGGATGTCACCGATACATTGGACGTTATGTCCGGGATAGACCTCAGGCTGCTATTTTTGGTCCTGGGCCTCTATTTCCTGAACACCTTCTCTAAGGTACTTCGGTGGTATGGTCTGCTCAAGGGCATGGGGGCAAGGAACCTTGGCCCCATAGTACTGCCCATATTCCTCTCCTCGCTGGCTATAAACAACTCCACGCCGGGAAAGGTCGGCGGGGACCCGGTCAGGGCGCTCATGCTCAAGGACCATACGGGGAACAGGATATCGCTGGGGGCGGCAACGATCTTCGCCGAGAAATCGCTGGACATGGTAACCATACTCATCTTCGCCTTCATAGGCATGGCCCATATGATGCTCCTCTTCGGAGCGAGGGCGGTCCTTGGACTGAGCGCGGTCGTTGTGGTCGGGGCCATCATGATATTCACCATCATCCTCTTGGTCCTCCACAGGGGCTTCGTTTCCTGGGTGACCGGCAGGATAGGAAGCATCATGCTCAAGGCATCGGGCGGAGATGCCTCCTCTCCCATCTACAGGACCAGTTCAAAGCTCTCTAGCTTCATGGAGAGGTTCCACCTATCCATAGCACGGATCGGGAGGGACCCGTGGACCGGAACGGGCGTCATCCTCCTCACCGGCTCTATCTGGATGAACGAGGCATTGAGGATGTTCATGATCCTTGAGGCATTGCCTGGTGACAACCCGGTCACCCTTCTAGGCGCAATGGCGGCCATCTCGGTAGCCAACATCCTGGGTTTCGTCCTGCCCGTTGGGTCCGGGAACGTTGTCGGAAGCACGTCCGTCCTGGAGCTCTTGACGGGCAATGGCCCTCTTGCGGCCGCTGCGTCGCTCGTGATGGTCACGACATCGGTGTGGATATCGATCCCTTCGGGGGTAGTATCTCTCGTACTGCTCCGTCTAAGGGAGAAGGGGAACGTGAAAAGGTGATAGCACCCCTCACATCTCCCAGGGCGGATAGGAGTTGGATTGCAGTGCGGAGAAGAATAGGAGTACGGTCAAACCCCATTGAGGGACCCCTGAGGCAAGAGCGAAGGGCAGGACCCAGGCGAGATACCATGGATGGAACTGAGCGGATGTCAATATGACGAGGAGCAGTATGCATGATGCCAGGAAAGGAACATCATTCTTCGGGATCGTACCAGTAAGGAGCTTCCCTATGCCCATCCCTTGGAAAAGCGGACGGACCCTATCCTCTCCATGCAAGTAGATGTGAAGTCCAAGTACTATAGAAGAGATCGTAAGCATGATCCCGATACCTCCCAAAGCCAGATCGACAATGCGGTCTGCGC
>JBFYMY010000288.1:0-12290 GCA_041304645.1 Thermoplasmatales archaeon | reverse complement strand
CATGGTCAACGCCCTGGATACGGACCTGAGGACCCTTTCGGCCGTAAGGGAGAAGTTCAAGGCCATACCCTCCATCCCTACCTCCATCCCCACAGCGGTCGTTGCAGGTTTCCCGTCCGTGGGCAAATCGCAGCTTGTGAGGTCCATATCGACCGCCGACCCGAAGGTCGCTCCGTACCCTTTCACGACCCAGGAGCTCATAGTGGGTTATTTCGAGGAGAAGCGCAAGAAGTTCCAGATAATAGACACACCCGGTCTCCTTGACCGCCCTTTCATCGAGAGGAATCCCATAGAGAAGCAGGGTGTGCTAGCCCTCAGCCTGATATCAAGCGTCTGTGTCTATATGCTCGATCCGACCCATCACTGCGGTTTTCCGCTGGAACCCCAGATCCACCTCCTCAGCTCACTTGCCGAGTCCATCCCGGAGATGGATTTCATAGTGGTCGTCAACAAGATAGATATCAAACGCCCCGACAGGGACGCTCAGAAAGCGATAGATGAGGCAGTCGTTTCCCTTGGAGATCGTCTCATAGAGTACATGGAGATATCATCGGTGGAGCCGGGGGGGCTTGACCGCCTGAGGGAGCTCCTTATCAAGGTCCTTGAAGGGGAAAGGGAAAAGGAGAGGCCCCCGTGGGAAGTGATGTCGGAAGATAATAACGATACCATGATATGATACGAAGGGCCTTCACCCCGGGGAAAACGGAGAGTGTTCGTTCATGGACGGCATAGGTAAAGGTCCCTGGACCATGAGATGCCCTGTATGCGATGTCGATATGGTCACCGAGGAGGTCGAGGTCCCCGGTCCCAACATAATGATAGATTACTGTCCCACTTGCAGGGGCATCTGGCTCGACGAAGGGGAGCTGAACAAGATCCTTCACAGCAGGGCCCCGGAAAGGACCATAAAGAAGGCCAAGGGTTTGAAGCAGTGGGGCAAGGAGATATGCCCCCGCTGCAAGAGCCCGATGCAGATAAAGTTCGTCAAGGACATAGAAGTGGACGAGTGCACCGGCTGCCGCGGTATCTGGCTGGATAGAGGGGAGCTCAAGCTCCTCAAGGACAGCGACATAGAAGAGCTTGAGGACGGCAGGGTAAGCGGTTTCCTCAGGTCCCTCAGGGACGGGATAAGGAAAAAGTTGTGATCCCATCCTCAATCATTATTTACGGAACTGTCAGGGAAACCTTAAAGATAAGGTTCACCTACTCGGAAATCGGTGTGATTATTGGCGGTAATAGTCCAGAACCCCATGGATGTCATAATCTCCTTGAACACCGAGGACGAACTGACTGGCGAGCAGATGTTCGCCCTGGCGGACGCTCTCGACGGTTATGAGATAGAGAAGGGCATCAAGGAGAAGCTGGTCGTGGACATAGTCGAGATATCCTCCGCAGGGATATTCGCCGTTCATGTGATACCCAAGCAGATGCTCACCTACGAGGACCTGATATTCTTCATAAACGACATGGTGGGGGAGTCATTGAAGCGGGACGATATCCCTTTCAAGAACTTCTCTGTAAAGAAGGTCCTCTTCAGGACCGCCGAACTGGGAAAACCTTCCGAAGTGGCCGAGGACATGACGGAGATACGGGAGAAGGTCAACAAGCTCTGGAAGGGTTTCAAGAAGGATTCGGAGAGGTCCTACGTCTAAGTTCATCCAAGGGAGATGGGGGCCTACGGGGGATATCTTCAGGTACAGGCTCGGGTCCGTGGACGGACCTGCAAGGGCAGGCTCATTGGAATTGGGAAAGCGGAGCCTCCCGCTCCCCGTGCTCCTGAACGTCCACCTGCCATCGGAAGTGACCCCTCCACCGCTCAAAGCGACATCCCAGATGGAGGGATGGGAAGGCATCACCGTTATGCTGGAGGGGGGTCCTTTCGATGAGAACCCTATACCAGAGGCCCTATCTACATCACTGAGAGAGGCGATGGATGGCTCAGGGCTCGGTAGATGGAAGGGGCTAGCCGGTCTCTACGGTGCCAGGGTCCTACCTGATATCGGGGAGGGCCCCGTTCAGGCAGAGGTCATATCCAGTATGCTTCTGCCTATTCTGCTCAAGGACCCAAGGACTTTCGCAAGGGCCATGGGCCGCCTCAAGGAAGAGGCCCCCTGCCATCCCCCCGTCTATGTCCCCGGCGCAGCGAACGGAACGAACCTTGAAGCGCTGGTCTATCTAGGGGTTGAGATGGTCGATGACATCTCCTCCGTCCTTGATGGCGATAGGGACATCTATTACACGATGTCGACCGTCATATCGCTTACCGGTCCGGGGAAGGTCCTCGAACCGTCCGAGGTCTGCCCATGCCAGGCATGCAAGGGCATATCATCGGCCGGGACCAAAGCAGAGCGGAAGGCCCTACTGGCCGAGCACAACAGGGGCACCCTGGTCAGACGGTTCAAATTGGCCAGGGCCATGCTCCATAAGGGAATGCTGAGGGAGCATCTCTTAGGTACACTGTCCGGGAAACCGGAATGGCTTGCAGCGGTGAGGACCATCGAAGGAGGCGGATGGCCGTCGCTACATGCCCACACGCATCCATGGAAACCCGTTGACAGGGTATTTGTGACCTATCGTGACGACCTCTCCCATCCTGACCTTTCACTATGGGCCAGGAGGATAAGGGAAGAATACACGCCTCTGAAAAGACCCATCCTCCTTATGCTCCCATGCTCCGCCAGGAAGCCATATTCACTTTCAAGGACACATCAGCGCATACAGGCCGCTCTAGCAGGCATAAAAGGCCTCAGAAGGTCTGTTCACATGGTCGTCCTAACATCACCCCTGGGGGCGGTCCCCATGGAGCTGGAGACCCTCTATCCAGCCGCTCATTACGATATCCCTGTTACAGGGGAATGGTTCCCGGAGGAATCGGCCCTTATGAGGGACCTTGTCTCTTCCATCATCAGAAAAGGGGCCTATAAGGGGGCCGTATGCCATCTGGAAGGGGCACTGTCCGTGTTCCCGGAAGCCCTCGATAGCGGAGAGCTCAACGGGGTCCCGTTCGTTCATGTTCCCGAGACCGCATCCTCAGGGGGGGGGCTCGAAAGGCTCAGGGCGGTCGTTTCTGGTATCGTTGCCCGCAACGACCCCGGGCAGGGAGCGACCCAACCTGATGTGGAGGAGCTGCTCTCGCTTGTCCGCTTCTCGCTCGATGCAGACCTGACGGACCTGCCCGACCTATCTTCGCGCTATGACCGGATGGGTCAGGTACTCCTCTCGGGCAGGAAGAAGCTGGTCATGTTCAAACAACAGGGTCCCCAGCCGACCCTCCACTGCGGGAAGGCCCTCTGGGAGAAAGGAGGGACCGGGAGCGGCCGGAGGGTGGAGATAGAGGACTTTTCCCCGACGGGGACGGTCTTCTCGCAGGGGGTCAGGTCCGCATCGGGGTCCATCAGGCCGGGGGATATCGTCCTTGTTGGGACCTCCGAGAGGTTCAAGGCCGTCGGGAGGGCGATGGTCCCAGGTCATTGGATGACCTCGGGCCGCAGAGGAAATGCCGTCCGCATCCTGGACCATATCTGATAGGACCTATCTTGCTCCCTCCAGCCGTTCCATCAATGAGCCTAGGGATTCCACCGTCCTGATGTACCTGCCTGTGAGGTGCACCAGTCTCCTCCTGATGTCAGTATCGTGCGGTATCCCGAGATGGGTGCAGGCCTTTCCTATCCTTGATGCCAGCTGGCCTCCCTTGTGGTCCCAATCGGTCAGTATCACCAAGAGCCTCTGACCTTTCTCCATCCTTCCATGGGCATCCGATCGTGAGATGGAATCCAGCAGGTCGAAGAGCTCCTTGCCCTGGTTCAATGCCACTGCCGGTACCCTGACCCCTACGGCCTCAAGTGCCAGCAGGTCCTTCTTGCCCTCGACAAGGACCAAGGCATCCCCCTCCATGTCGTTGAGCTCATCTATCAGGTCCTTTACCCCGTCAAGGATGTCCCTGTCGGTCCATCCGTCCATGCACCCCGATATGACGGCCCATTGAAAGCACTTTTCGTCATTCATCGCACAGAATGTCCAACTTCATCGAAAGTAATATAATAAAGTGAAGTGTTAGAAAGCCGTATCAGGTCGTGGTGGGTACATGCTGCTCAATTCCATAGAAGGAATGGAGAATATCTTCCATTCGGACATCTTCCAGGGCGCCATAGTCATATTCTACGGGCCCCCCGGCAGCCTGAAATCGGGCATGGTGTTCTCCCTTCTGTCAAAATACCTAGAAAAGAGCGGGGAGTTCGGGATGTACCTCACCATAGAGGAGAATACCATATCCCATCTCAGGAACATGGACTCCCTTGGGATCAAGGTCCCCGAGAACCTGCTCATCTCCGATTACAGCGATATCCGGTCCAGGTTCGAGGGCCCCGATGAGGATGAACACCCGGACTTCCTGGACATGGTAGATGGCGTCATAAAGTTCTTCAAGGAGAAGGAGGGGGACAAGTTCACATGCTTCGGACTGGATTCCCTGGGCGGCCTCTACTCCCTCATAGAGACCAACAACCTGCGGTCGAAGATGTTCCACTTCTTCAAGAAGCTCAGGGAGTACAACCTGACATCCTTCATAATCATGGAGACACCCAGGTTCTCTAACATAGTTGAGGGTCAGGGGGCGGAGATGTTCCTTGCTGATGGTATCATAGAGATGGGCCCTATCCAGCATCAGCATGACATCCATCTCTACATGCAGGTCATTAAGATGCGTTCCTGCAAGCATTCCAGGAAGAAACACCTCATAGACATAGGTGAGAACGGCATATCCATCCTGAGCCCTGTCGTGAACTGACCTCGGATGGATGTTTTGGAATAGAATGTTTTAATAACCGGTCCGACATCACATTTAGGTTAGCCTAATACATTTAGGCTAATCTAATTGGAGACGCTGTTCGGATGAGGCACAGGCTTCGGGCTCGGCACAGGCATGCTCCAGTTGCAAGGGTGGCTCTGGTAGGCGTCCCCAACACCGGAAAGTCAACAATATTCAACCTCCTCACCGGAATGGACCAGGAGATAGGCAACTGGCCCGGGGTCACGGTGGAGAGGAAGGAGGGGAACCGGCATGTCCACGGGACCGATGTACGGTTCATGGACCTTCCCGGCTGCCAATCGCTGTCAGGAAGGTCCGCCGATGAATCGGTGACCCGGGATGTGCTAATGAAAGATATGCCGGACCTTGTCATTCAGGTAGCCGATGCATCGAGCCCCGAAAGGTCGTTCTTCCTTCTATCGGAGCTGATGGACCTTGCCCCCAACATGATACTCTTAATGAACATGGTGGATTCCTCTCGGAAGAAGGGGGACAGGTACGACCTTGCAGGTCTCCAGGATGAGCTTGGGATACCTGTCATAGCAATGTCTGGCAGGACCGGTGAGGGGCTTGAGGACCTCCTCATGACCATCCATCAACGATTGGTTCGGCCCAGGCCCCCGGGAGGTCAGGTAGGTCTTGGGCGCGAGATCGAGGACAGGGTCAGGTTGATATCAGGGGCCCTGGAGCGGACCGGGGTCAGGGGAAAGGACCTCAGGTCCAAGGCACTTTCAGTGCTCAAGGGGGGGCCTGCCCCTGGAGCGGACCCTCTGGACCTTAGGAAGGCCCTGGAGGGTTTGGAAGCAGACGAGGTCGAGCTGGTCATAGCTGACACCAGGTATGAATGGTCCAGGGGCGTCCTCTCCAGATATCTCGAGAAGGGGTCGAGGAAGGACCGGCTCACTGAGCTGCTGGACCCCATTCTGGCGGACCGTGTCGTTGGCGTACCTGTCTTCATCGTGGTCCTCTGGGGCATCTTCCTCTTGACCTTCTCGGTCGCAGAACCGCTGATGCTGGTCATAGATACCATCTTCACCTTCTTGTCAAGCTCTGCGTCCGACCTCCTGGGCGGTTCATATCTGTCCGATCTGGTCTCAAAGGGTATGCTGGGCGGTGTCGGGGCGGTCATGGTCTTCGCGCCATCCATCTTCATCCTGTTCCTTTCCATATCGCTCCTGGAGGAGAGCGGCTACATGGCCAGAGCTGCCTTCCTTACGGACGGTATGATGCAGAGGTTGGGGCTTCCGGGCAGGTCGTTCATACCTCTTGTGATGGGGTTCGGATGCAATGTGCCTGCGGTCATGGCGGCAAGGACCATAGAGGACAGGAACGACCGGTTGTTGACGATACTCATAACACCGTTCATACCCTGTTCTGCCCGGCTCCCTGTCTTCCTCCTGCTTTCAGGGGTCTTCTTCGGTGCTGGTGCAGGCCTCGTCATAATCCTTCTATACGGGGTTGGTGTGTCCACCGCTCTCATATCGGCACTGGTGCTCAGAAAGCTGTTCTTCAAGGGCAGACCTATGCCGTTCATCATGGAGCTCCCGCCTTACAGACCGCCATCCCTTGGCCGGTCCATGCTCTATGCATGGAAGAGGGCCCTGACCTATATGAAAAAGGCAGGGACGGTGATACTTGCCGGGGCAGTTATCGTATGGGTGCTATCGTCCATGACGCCAGGCCTGCATGTGACGGACGATGCCTCAGAGAGCATGCTGGGTAAGGTGGGAAAGACGCTCGAACCCATCTTCAAGCCCATAGGTTCCGATTGGAGGATGACCGTGACGCTTTCGTTCGGCATCTTCGCCAAGGAGATGGTCGTCGGGGGAATGGGCGTTCTTTTCGAAGGGGAGGGCGAAGGGACCCTTAACGAGAGGCTCGAGAAGGACCCCTATCTCAACCCATTAAGAGCCTTCGCCTTCATGGTCTTCGTCCTGCTCTACATGCCCTGCCTTGCGACCTTCTCAGCCATTAAGAACGAGACCGGTTCATGGAAATGGGCTTTCATATCGCTCGTGTATGGCACCGTGATCGCATACATCGTTTCCCTAGCGGTCTATCAAGGGGGGCTGCTCTTTGGGCTCTGACACCTCCGGACCGGAGCAGCTGCCGATCGGTCCGGCCGCTCTGGTGGGGACCTTGGCATCGTTCATGGTCCTCTTAGAGTTGGCACCTGAGGAGCTTTCCACGTTCTCAGGCAGGTTCCCGGCACTGGTCCAGGGCAACATACCAGAGGCCCTTGCTCTCCTGGTATGCTCCATACTGATAATTAGCGCCCTGGTCCTTGTCATCTTAAAGGACATACGGGGTATCAGGTATCTGATGGCTGGAACGATGCTCTCGGTCTTCGTAGGGTCGGTCATAATGTTGGCGGGAGCTTCATGGACCATCGTCAGGGCCCTTAACGGTGGAACGGTGACCGCAGAGATTTTCCTGGGCAGCGGGACCTTGTCCGGAGCATTGTTGGCCATGATCGCTTTGGCGGCCCTCAGGCGGGCGTTTAGGAGGATAGACACAAAGATGCCGGGCGGTGGGACATGAAGGGTAGCATCTCGTTGATGTTGGGGGCCTTAAAGGAAGGACCTGCGACAATGTCCGGTCTGGCAGAGAAGCTCGCCTTGGATGAGGGGGAGGTCCGCTCCATCCTTGATATCCTGGTCTCCCTTGGTTTCGTCCAGGAGCTGACCGAGGGTTGCTCCGGGTGCGCCGGAGGTCCATGCAGTGACTGTCCCGTCAAGAACATGGGTGCCCCCACCTCCAGGACCTATGTTCTGACCAGAAAGGGCCAAGGCCTGCCCGAATAGGTCCCAGGGGCATGTTCCGTGAACAAGTTTTAATAGGGTTTGACCATTACGGTATCTCGTTCATATCTATCTAGGAGGGTGAAACATGGCAGAACTGGAATTTTACGATGTGAAGTCGAAGAACAAGTTCAAGACCAGCAAGTTCGAGATAAGGGAGAAGAAGGGCAGGTACTTTGCGGTGACCAAGTCACTAGCAGGTCCCCATGAGTGCTGGAAGATCCTCTCCGAGAAGCAGGCAAAAGAGCTCAAGAAGTGATCATTGCCTTCCAATGGGGTCAAAGAGGCCCCACGCATGGATCGGGCAGTACAAGTCCCATAGGCTTGGCCTTCGTTCCTCGTAGGCCGGGCAAGAGCCGGGGTTCAGATAGGGGTAGAGGTTTGGAAAAGGAAGCGTCATGAGGGGTGAGGGCATGAGCCGCTCTCACCCCTCAGAGACCTTAGAATATCGCTTCTTTATGCGTAATTATGCTTGAGAACATCCCTAAGGTCTGCAATGCCATTTTATGTGTGCTATCGTCCGAAGCGGCACAGCAGTCCTCGATGACCGTGACCTTGTAGTCCATATCATGGGCATCCATCACTGCTCCCATCACTGCCACATTGGTCGCGACTCCGGCTATGAACAGGTTTTTGATCCCCTTCTCCTTGAGATAGGCTTCAAGTCCAGTATCGCAGAAGGCTGAGACCCTATGCTTTATGAACTTCGGGTCACCCTCGCGGACATCCATCTTCTCATGGAACTCCGTGGCCCATGTTCCAAGTTCGACGGCCCCGTACTTCTTTGCCATGGAGAAAAGGGGGGAAGTATCCGAGCAGTCCTTGTATCCCTTGGAGAAACCAAGTCTGACATGGATCACCGGGACCTTTTTCGCCCTTGCTGCCTTGGTCAGTTTATCAAGATTATCGAAAATATGGTTCTTCTCCATGTAGGCCGGGAAGCCCATGGAAGAGAACTTTCCATCGGGATGTACTATCTCATTTATGAAGTCTATAAGGACGAGAGCTGAGGACATGAGGCAAAAAGCAGAGGTGATACTATTTATTGATTTCCTACTCTTTATCTATTTGCGATAGGAAAAGAAAGTAAACCACCTTTCCGGTAATTATTAATCCCGAAGGCATTCTCATCCTTGGAAAGCAATGAGCTTACCTGCAATGCCAGCGGACAGCCCGGAACATCGTTCCAGGATATCCATGATCATTCTCCTGAGCCTGCTGGTAATGGTTTCAATTACGGTCTGGAGCCTGGCCGACCCTGCTCCTTCTAGGACAGCAAGTGCGAACTGTGCGAGCTGCCATTCCAGCGGTTTCTACATGAGGGTAACAGTGAGCTCCGTTACCGCCCCTGCCACCATAGCGGCCGGGTCCCAGGGCCAGGTAGATGTCCAGGTGGATGTGGTCGGTTCCCACAAGAATTCCAACTATGCGGCGTTCTCAATGACCGTTACCCTTTCCCAACAGAACGCAAGATTGACCCTTCCCGCGTCCCAGAGCCTCACCGGTCAGGTCCCGGGGGGGACAACAGCCCCCTACACATGGTCCAGGACCTTCAGCTTCACGGTAACCGGGAATGCAGAGGGTAGCGAGGTCATAACGGCCTCTGCGCGCATGGACCCGAACCATGAATCGCCGGCGGTGGCCGATACGAACACCGCCACGACGACGGTGACGGTGACCAACCACCCTCCGGCGCTGACGCAGCAACAGCTCACACCTGGTTCGGGAGATACCAACACCTTTTTTTCCTATAGCGTTCTGTTTTCGGACCCCGACGGGGACGGACCATCATACATCAGGCTACTGGTCGATGGTTCCGTGAAAGGAGACCTTTCACCACTTGCTGGTCAGGGGACCGACCATATCTCTGGTGTAAGATATGGTATCACCGGGCTCAAGCTCACGGAGGGGTCCCATAGATACGGTTTTACCGCTTCGGACGGTTCGCTGCAGGTGGACCTGCCCGTTGGCGGTTCCTTCGATGGTCCGCAGGTCGTGCGCGCAAATTCCCCCCCCGTGCTCAACAACGGAACGGTAAGCCCCGCTTCGGGCAACCCGGGGGACGAGTACACATTCCTCGTTGATTACCTTGACCCGGACAATGACCCACCCTCCTCCGGTGTGCTCATCTCGATATCCGGTGGTCCATATACAGCAATGTCGGTGGACATGTCCGCTCCCGCATCGAAGAAGGACGGAGCGTTCAGCAATGGTGAGAGGTTCTTAAATAA
This sequence comes from Thermoplasmatales archaeon, assembly GCA_041304645.1. Taxonomy (GTDB): domain Archaea; phylum Thermoplasmatota; class Penumbrarchaeia; order Penumbrarchaeales; family Penumbrarchaeaceae; genus JALOTP01. The sequence goes on along the minus strand of JBFYMY010000288.1, from coordinate 2,451 downwards.
AAGGACCCTGGCCGAAGGGACCTATCTGTTCTCGTTCAATGTCTCTGATGGTAGGGCCAATAGCTCCCTGGGCCCGTTGACCGGTCCGGTCGTGAGCGCAGAACCGACACTGGTCGCATCCATAGATGGCCCAGAGGCTGGCAGTGTGTTCAGGGACGGAGAAGGCATATGGCTGAACGGCAGCTTTTCGTCCAACAGGGCCCCCACCGATGTGGTCTTAGCATGGAGCTCGAACATATCCAGTGACCTTGGGAACGGGAACCACATTCAGGTCGTTCTCCCTACAGGCCATCATAGGGTCAAACTCTCTGTATCATCAGACTCTCTTTCATTGAGCTCGGAAGATACGGTCGATATAGAGGTGAGACCTTCCGCCCCTTTCATAACCCTTGGCAGCTATTATCCAACAAGGGATGTTCTGATCGAAGAGGGCTCGGAGCAGGTCTTCAATGTGAGAGCCTCTTCCGTGCCTTCGGGAACGATCGGATATTACTGGGAACTTGACCTGTCCAATGTCGGTAATGGCCTGCCACAGTGGACATATGCGCCGGGATATGGCTCTGCAGGGAGCCACGAGGTCGTCTGCACCATGACCATGGATGATTCTGTTCCCCTTATCAGGTCCTGGAGCGTCATTGTCCAGGACAGACCCGCCCCAATAGATTTCAATGGTAATCTTACAACAGGTCTGGGAGAATATGCCTATGGGGACATCGTAACGGTCAATATCAACGCTTCGGACCCGCTGGGCAGGACACTCTCCGTTCATTGGTCCATCGATGGTGTTGCGATGGACCGTTCCACGGGTTTGGACCTCTCTATGGTCTTGAGGGATGGTCAATGGGCATCTCTGGGGGACCACGTAATAGTGGCGGCCTTAGGGAACCCTGACGGGACGGAGATTGAGGTCCGTTTCACATATCATGTCCGGGGTCCTGACCCCTTCGGGCCGGAGGGAAAGGGCCCGCCAGGACCGCTCCTGGCCGAAGGGACCGAGGGGGCCACATCTGCAGGCCCCATCCTGGGGTCATTCGATACGAACTGGCCAGGTTACCTCATTGTAGCGGTTTGCACCATTGCGGCTGTCGTCAAATTGGTATCTTCCTTACTGGTCCTGACCAAGAAGGATGGTACTCGAGCACCTGGTGGTCCGACAGGACGGTCCGTTGGGCCTGGGAACAGAAAGGAGGCGGAGGGGTTCGAAAGATGGGATTGAACCGAACGTCTTCCATATCATTGCTCCTTCTTGTTCCAATGGCATTGGCTATGGGCACGGCTGCAGGTGATGTTTGCGAGGACTGCCATTCATCGTCCGGAAGTTCCGGTGGTTACGCGTTCGAACCGCCGCTCGTGGTCCTTTCACAGCCTGCTGTGTGCGGACCCGGCGAGAAGGTCATGATCAGCCTGTACATGATCACCACTTCTGTCTATGAGGTCCGATCGATGAAAGCTGAGATGATATCGGGAGGAGGAACGGAGAGGATTCAAGGGAAGCCTGGTATGGATCCAGAGGGTCTAGGATGCATCGAATGGGAATTGACATCCGGATTGGGGCCTGCTCAAAGGCTCACTGCGGAATGCGAATGCATCTGTTATTATCGGCACGGCAGCCCCGGGAACAAGGACACGGGCCTCTACACCACGACCGTCAGGACCGACTTGCCAGTGGCCGATTCCAATATGCGTATCGACAGGGACCTGGTTTTCGTTCCGGAGGCCGGGTCCTCGGTCGCTTTGAGAGCGTTAGGCCCTATCTCGGGTATATCATTGGACATATCTCCATCCCTCATGGGCAAGGTCGATGTCTCGCTCGATGGAAAGGAACTGAGCTCGGGCGAGACCATATATATTGCTCTATCTCCCATGTCCAGGGATGCTCTGGACGGTCACGTCAACGTTAGCTGGACCGAATCCGGTGCCAGGCGTCATACGTACATCAGGGTCCTCAGGGTCCGCCCGGCGACTGCCGATGGGACCGACATCTACCATGAGATTGGGAAGTACACCGGTATCGCTGCAGTGGTCCTGCTAGTGATAGGCTATTTCACCGGGGGTACGGGGTCGTTAAAAAAGATGAGCAACAAGCTTTTCAAAACAGCAGCCAAAAGGACCAAGTTCCACTGTGCGCTCTCCTATGAGGTCCTGATCCTTGTGATATTTCACTTGTTGGTACTATGGTATGGTCCATACAGGGAGCTGATCTGGCTCTGGGAGGTGGTGCTCGGTGAGATCGCCCTGCTCATAATGCTGGTCATAGCTTTGAACGGGATGTTCCAGAAGAGGCTGCTGCCGCACATGGGATATCAGAACTGGAGACGGGTCCATGCCTGGGGCACATATCTTGCCACAGGGCTCGTCGTTGTCCACATGCTTACGAACGGGACGCACTTCCTCTGGTTCAGACAACTGATAGGAATGGCATGAGGTGAGGATATGGCGCACGAACTGCAG
>JBFYMY010000287.1:0-8354 GCA_041304645.1 Thermoplasmatales archaeon | reverse complement strand
CGACATCTACGCCATCAATACTGATGCCCAGCATTTGCTCACGATACATTCTCCTCATAAGATCCTGATAGGCCGCAGGGCCACCAGGGGTCTCGGTGCGGGTTCCGTTCCTAAGATAGGTACAGAGTCCGCAAGGGAGGCTGAGGATGAGATCAGGGCTGCCCTTGTCAACTCGGACATAGTCTTCGTGACCTGCGGTCTCGGCGGCGGGACCGGGACAGGTTCTGCACCTGAGGTCGCAAGGATCGCCAGGGAGCTTGGCGCTCTCACCATAGCCATTGTCACCCAACCCTTCAATGCGGAGGGTGTTGTGAGGATGCAGAACGCCGAGTACGGTCTGGACAAGCTCCAGGAACACACCGACACCGTGATAGTCATACCCAATGACAAGCTCCTTGAGATAGTACCCAGACTCCCACTGAACGCCGCCTTCAAGGTGGCCGATGAGATCCTGATGAGGTCCATAAAGGGCATCACCGAGATCATCACAAAGGTAGGTCTGGTGAACCTCGACTTCGCTGACCTCAAGACCATCATGAAGGGCGGTGGGGTCGCTATGATAGGGATAGGCGAGTCCGATGACGACGACAGGGCCATGAAGGCCGTCAACGCCGCACTTGACTCCCCGCTTCTCGAGGTTGACATCCAGGACGCGACCGGTGCACTGGTCAACGTCTCAGGCGGCGAGAACATGACCGTCTCCGAGGCGGAGCTCGTCGCATCCGAGATCCACAAGAGGGTCAACCCGATGGCAAGGATCATCTGGGGCGCCCAGATCGACCCGGAGCTAAGGGATACGATAAGGGTCATGCTCGTCATCACCGGTGTGAAGTCCAAACAGATATTCGGAAAATCGATAAGGAAGACTGGTGAATCGCGCTTCGGTATCGACTTCATCCGGTAGAAGGGTGTTCCCAATGGATATCCTGAGGAGCACATGGTCCAAGAGCTATGAATGGACCAAGCGTTGGCAGATGGTACTGGAAGCCAAGGTCAAGCATGTGGGCCGGGGCCAGTACGGTAGGGTATTGAAGATGGCCAGGAAGCCGACCAGTGAGGAATATTCGAAGACCATCATCGTAACTGGGATAGGGATAGCCCTTATAGGGGGCCTTGGTTTCATCATCTACCTGATCTGGGAGTACCTCCCGGAAGTGATAGATTGGTTCGGGGTCTGAACCCCGATACATGGTTGATGGAGGACGATTCTGATGGTGACTGAAGAGCAGACGGCCCCTGCAGATGCCGGTTCGGAGTTCCCCCGGACCATCTTTGCGATAAAGACAGCCTTGGGCCACGAGAAGACAGTGGCCGAGAACCTTGGCAACAAGGCCAAGAGGAAGGGAGCGCAGATAACCTCGATAATCGCACCCACAAAACTGCGCGGTTATGTCCTCATAGAGGGTGTGAAGAACGAAAAGGCCATAGAGGAGCTCATCAAGGGTATGCAGTACGTCCACGGTATGGTCGGTGGTGAGAAGGACATATCCCTCAAAGAGATAGAGCATTACCTTGCGCCAAAGCCCATAGTTGCCGATATCACCGAGGGCGACATAGTTGAGATAATCAGCGGACCTTTCAAGGGTGAGAAGGCGCGTGTCAAGCAGATAGATGCCGCCAAGGAGGAGATCACAGTCGAGCTCTTCGAGGCCATGGTCTCCATACCAGTGACGATCAAGGGAGATGTCGTCAGGGTCATAGAGAGGGATGAGAACCGCTGAAGGGGCTCACCTGCATTCCTTTCCGGAAAAGAGAGCCACTTTGACCTCTTCCTCCCTGCATTCGGCCATGATGGCTGGTATCGCCTCAGCAGGATCAGGCCCCTTCCCCCCAAGGTTTTTCATCAACCAGGGGTATGCTGCTGCACCCATTATGATGTTCCCCAGGGCGATGCCCAGATAGACCCCTCTTAGCCCAAGGAACATTGAACCGAGCAGGGCGAAAGGTATCTGCAGGACCAGGAGTCTGAGCAGGTTTATGACCGTCGATGGGAGCGGCCTTCCCATACCTGTGAACGTCGAGCTGACGAAGAGGGCGGTCCCCAGCATGAAGAAGCCAAGGTCCGCGAAGAGTATGAAATCGATGTACGAACCTATCACCTTCGGTTCGGCCGAGAAGAGCCTTGCTGTAAGCGGTGAGGTAAGGGACAGAACGAGATAGGCGAAAAGCCCGTAGATGACCATTATCCTGAAGGAGAACCTGGCCGCCTCCCTTACCCGGTCCGACCTGTTCGCCCCTATGTTCTGCCCCGCGAACGTGATCATGGACGTTCCTACGGCTATCAGGGGCATTATCGCAAGGGCCTCGATCCTTGTGGCCGCACCGAAACCGGCCACCTGATAGACGCCGTAGGTGGCTACCATGACAGTGATGACCGCGGTATTGACCGGTGCCAGAAGATTGATGAATGCGGAGGGTAGCCCAATGTGGAGGACCCTCTTCCAGGAGAGAATGGTCTCGCGTAGGTCGAACCTGCCAAAGGCAAGGACCTTCTTTTGATGTCTAAGGACATATACGGCGGCGATAAGGGTCAAGGCCTGGGCTATGACCGTTGCAAGGGCCGCGCCCTGGAGCTCCAAGCGGGGGATGGGACCGAGACCGAATATGAGGAGCGGGTCCAGCACGGCGTTCACAAGGACGGCGAAGAGCATTATCCACATAGGCGTCCTCATGTCCCCCGTCGCCCTGATGATGAAATTGCCCAGCATAGGGACTATGACGAACGGAAGACCGACGTACCATACCCACATGTAATCGGCGATGTCACTTCTCAGATGCTCCGGGGCGCCCAGGACCTCGAAGACCGGACCTATGGTAGCGATACCGACGATCGTCAGGACCAGGGACATGAGCATGCCCAGGATCAGGGTGTCGGCCGTCAACCTGCGGACCGTTCCCTTCCCGCCCCCCCCTATGGACCTTGAGATGACTGAAGTGGCCCCTATGCCTATGCCGAGCGCTATGGATGAGACAAGATAGACGACGGGAAAGGTGAAGCTCATGGCAGCGAGCTCATCGGGTCCTAGCCAACCAACGTATATGGTATCTATCAAGTTGAAGGCGAGCATGCTCACAAGTGCGAACATCATGGGAACTGCAAGTGATATAAGCGTCCTTTTGACATCCCCTTGGACCAGAACAGGTCCGCTGGAATCTCCCATGGCATTGCCTAGATGGGGGGGTTATTACTATATGTTCCCGAACAGGTAAATGGCCCGGTCCGGTCATCGGTTCGACCTCTCATGCAAGGACCACGTCAAGGACCATCATGACAAGGAAGCCGGCCATGACGGCCATGGTAGCGAGGTCAGTGTTCCCTCCCCTCTGGGATTCCGGTATGACCTCCTCCGCCACGACGAATATCATGGCCCCTGCGGCAAAGGCCAGGGCATAGGGAAGGAGCGGTCTCATAACAAGGACCAAGGCCGCACCGGTGACCCCTGCGATGGGTTCGACGAACCCAGAGAGCTGGCCGTACCAGAAGGCCTTCCCTCTGGAGAGGCCCTCTCTACGGAGGGGGACGGACACCGAGAACCCCTCGGGGAAGTTCTGGATGCCTATCCCGAGGGCAAGGGCGATGGCCCCGCCCAGGGTGGCCCCTCCGATATCGGAGGCAAGGGCCCCGAACGCAACACCAACGGCAAGCCCCTCGGGGATGTTATGGAGCGTTATGGCCATAACAAGGAGCTTGGAGCGGTGCCAGGAGGTCTTCATACCTTCCGGTTCCAGGCCCTTCGCACCAGGGTGGACATGGGGAAGGACCTTGTCCATCCCCCAGAGGAAGACCCCTCCGAGCCCGAACCCTACGGCAGCAGGTACGATGGGTGGCAGCGGACCGTCCGCTGCCATCTCTATGGCAGGCATCAGGAGGGACCAGAAACTCGCGGCTATCATGACTCCGCCAGCGAACCCCAGCATGGCATCCAGGAGCTTCCTGGAGGGATGTTTGAAGAAGATGACCGCTCCTGCACCGAGCGCAGTGACCCCCCACGTGAAGAGGGTCGCCACTAGTGCTTGCAGGATGGGCGATAGGTCCTTGAACGCAGATATCGGGTCCATGATGGGTCAGCACCTGAACGTTATCGGTAGTTTATCATTTTTCTCACGCGGTCATAAGAGTTCTGCTCGGCGGCCTTGTTATGATAGATGGATCCTTTGATGGAACCCTGGTCGCTGGGGAAGCTGTGTTTACCAGAAAGGCTTTAATCGTTCCCAAATCTTCCCTGGCACAACGAGGCCACCTGTTTGAATGGGATATCGAAAGGACCGCTTAAGGCAGGCATAGACTTGGGTTCGACCACCGCCAAGATGGTGCTGCTCGATGATGGAGCGAGAGCGCTCTTCAGCGATTACAAGCGGCACGGGGCCAGGGTGGTCGAGGTCATCACTTCCATGCTTAAGGGCGCGATCGACGAACTGGGCGATAGGAACGTTGTTATTACGGTCACAGGGTCCGCTGGTATGGGGGTCTCGGAGAGGTACGGGATACCCTTCGTCCAGGAGGTCATAGCCTCAGTCGAGACGGTCAGGGAGCTTTATCCGGATGTCAGGACCATGCTCGATGTCGGCGGGGAGGATTCCAAGATGGTCTTCCTTGACGACAGGCTCAGGGCCGACATGAGGATGAACGGCAACTGCGCTGGAGGGACCGGGGCCTTCATAGACCAGATGGCGACCCTCCTGGGCGTCGATATGGCTGGCATGGAGCAGCTGGCATCCAAGGCCCAAAGGAGGCATCCCATCGCCTCCAGGTGCGGGGTCTTCGCCAAGACCGATGTCCAATCGCTCCTGGCAAGGAAGGTGCCCAGGGAGGAGGTGGCCGCATCGGTCTATCATGCCGTTGCCGTACAGACCGTTTCCACTCTTTCCAGGGGCTTCGATCCAAAGCCCAAGGTCCTCTTCTGCGGAGGCCCCTTCGCTTTCCTCCCAGGCCTCAGGGAAGCCTACCGAGAGGTGCTCGGCATAACGAAGGGGCAGTGCTGTGTACCTGAGGCCCCTCATCTGGTCCCTGCCACGGGAGCGGCCCTCCTTGCGGGCAAGGAAGGAGAATCCGTCCTCCTCTCGGAGCTGGTCCGAAGGCTCTCAGATGGCGGCGGGGAGGCGCTCTCTCCCACAGGACATCTGGAGCCCCTCTTCCGCTCCGATGCCGAGCTCTCCTCATGGGAAGGGGTCAGGATGGTCCCGGCGAGGAAGGTCCTGTCCCTCAAGGAAGCCGGGGAGGGCGGGTGCTATCTGGGCATAGATTCCGGGTCCACCACCTCCAAGGTCATGCTCCTTGACAGCGCGGGGAAGATATCGTTCTCTTACTATTCCGGGAACGGCGGGGACCCGATAGGCGCTGTCAGAAAGGGTCTGATGCTTCTAAAGGAGAGGGCCTCATCCGAAGGGATACGATTGAAGATAGCCTGGACCGCCGTCACGGGTTACGGAGAGGACCTTCTCCGGGCCGCTTTCGGCATGGACCAGGGGATGGTCGAAACGCTCGCCCACTTCAGAGGTGCCAGCGAGTTCCTCCCGGATGTATCATTCGTCCTGGACATAGGCGGCCAGGACATGAAGGCGATGAAGGTCCGCGAAGGCGTTATCGAGGACATAGAGCTGAACGAGGCATGCTCCTCGGGCTGCGGTTCGTTCCTGGAGACCTTCTCTAGCGGATTGGGACTTTCTGTGGAGGATTTCGCCAGGGCCGCCTGCCGTTCCAGGGCCCCGAGCGACCTCGGAACAAGGTGCACCGTGTTCATGAACTCCAAGGTGAAGCAGGCCCAGCGTGAGGTGGCGACCGTGGAGGACATCTCCGCGGGACTTGCATATTCGGTGGCAAAGAACTGCCTCTACAAGGTCCTGAAGGTCAAGGACATAGGGACCCTGGGGGATAATATAGTCGTTCAGGGCGGGACCTTCAGGAACCCTGCTGTTCACAGGGCGTTCGAGGTCCTCTTGGGCCGGAAGGTGATATGCTCCGACATACCGGAGATGATGGGGGCCTACGGGGCGGCCCTATATGCCCGGGACCATTTCCTCAAGGACCCCGGCCTGACGTCCACATTCATAGGCCTTGAAGGTCTGGAGCTCTCCGAGCCCAAAGAAGTGAAGGAGGTCCAGTGCAGGGGCTGCAACAACAACTGCATGGTATCGAAGATAGATTTCGGAGGCGGTAGGACCTTCTATTCCGGGAACCGCTGCGAGAGGTACTTCCACAATATCGGTTCCAAAAATGTCCAGGGCGAGAACCTTGTGGAGCAGAAGCTGTCGCTCCTCTTCGACAGGAAGTTCATACCCGATGGGAGACCGCTAATGAGGATAGGGATACCAAGGGTCCTCAACATGTACGATGACCTGCCCTTCTGGAGCGAGCTCCTGGTAGGGTGCGGAATGGAGGTCGTGCTCTCGCCCCTCTCCACACAGGATATGAGCGAGCTCGGGTCAAGGAACGTCATGTCGGAGAACATATGCTTCCCCGCTAAACTTGTGGCAGGGCATGTGAAGACACTGGCAGGAATGGGGGTGGACCGGATCTTCATGCCAATGGTGGTCTTCGAGGAGGAGCCCCATTCGGACGCTGTGAACAGCTTCATCTGTCCCGTCATCACAGGGTATCCCGATGTCATAAGGTCCTCCGTTGACCCGGAGAAGGCCCTGGGGATACCGTTCGATTCCCCATCGGTCTCCTTCAGGAAGACAGGGCTCTTGAGGAAGGCCTGCTGGAAGTGGTTGAAAGGTTTTGGTGTCAGGAAGCAGGTCTTCGAAAGGGCCTTCAAGGAGGCGCTCTCCGCCCAGAACAGCTACTCCATAGAGCTTGGACAGAGGTCCGAGGGTATCGTAGAGAGGGCCGATGAGAAGGGCAATGTCGTGATACTGCTCGCCGGCAGGCCATATCACTCCGACCCCCTTGTGAGCAGGGGCATAGCGGATATAGCCAAGAGCCTTGGGGCCAGCATCATCACGGAGGATTCCATCCCTCCACTGGATGATGGTCTGAGGGACCTGCACGTTCTCACCCAGTGGTCCTATCCCAACAGGGTCTACAATGCGGCAAGGTGGGCCTCCGGCAGGGAAAATGTCGAGTTCGTCCAGCTCAATTCCTTCGGATGCGGGCCGGATGCTCTGGTCTGCGACGAGGCCAGGTCCATACTGCATTCCGAGGGGAAGCACCACACACTGGTCAGGATAGACGAGGTATCCAGCCCCGGTTCCATCCGGCTCCGGCTCAGGTCCATGCTCGAGTCCCTCGAGATGAGGGGTATGGACCGGAGGATGAGACCGGTCCCAAGGGTGTCGACGGCCCCGTATACCGTTGCCGACCACCATAGGAAGGTCCTCATCCCGTTCCTATCACGGTTCTACTCACCGGTGATAGATGCGGGGTTCGGATCTGCCGGGTTCGATGTGGTATCCTTGCCCGAGTCGGACAGGAGGTCCGTTGAACTGGGGCTCAAGCACTGCAACAACGAGATATGCTATCCCGCCACTATCGTGATAGGGGACCTTCTGAAGGCCCTGGAGAGCGGGGAGTACGACCTGGACAAGGTCGCCATAGGGATAAGCCAGACCGGCGGGCAGTGCAGGGCCACATCGTACCTCTCCCTCCTGAAGAAGGCCATGGTCTCCTCGGGGTACAAGGACATCCCCGTCGTGGCCGTGAACATAGGTGGCCAGGCCATAAACTATCAGCCCGGGATGAAGTTCAACGCAGGCAAGATCATCATCAAGGGGCTTTACGGGCTGCTCTATGCCGATTCCATAAGCCAGATGTACCACGGGACCGCCCCTCGCGAGGAGAACAAGGGGGAAGCTTTCGAGCTGTCCGAGAGGTACATCAAAGAGGGTGCGCAGAGGATCGTGGATGACCGGGAGGGTTCCCTCCATCAGCTCCTAAGGAGGGCCGTTTCCGATTTCAATGGAGTGAGGACCCATGACCGGCCCGTCCCGGAGGTGGGGTTCGTCGGCGAGATATACGCCAAGTTCAATCCGTTCGGCAACTATCATGTGGTGGATTGGATGATAAAGGAGGGCATAGAGGTCGTTGTCCCTCCCATATTCGATTTCTTCGCCCAGGACTACCTCAACCACAGGTTCCATGTGAGGGCGAACACCAAGAGCCCAAGCCTCAGGTGGCTTGCGACCTACCCCGAGGAATGGGCCGTCAGGTACACCCTGGGGAAGTACGAGTCCGTCAGGAGGCCTTACAAGTACTACAGGAAGGCCCATGACCTGGTGAGGATATCGAAGCTTGCCGAGGGTTCTGTCACCCTCATAGACCAGTTCGGGGAGGGGTGGCTGATACCGGCTGAGATAGGGGCGTTCTCGGAGGAGGGCATAAGGAACGTGATATGCGTCCAGCCCTTCGGATGCAT
>JBFYMY010000286.1:0-3733 GCA_041304645.1 Thermoplasmatales archaeon | reverse complement strand
GGGAGCGATAGGTGGAAGCTTCCAGATAGATGGGAAAAGGAACTTTTTCGGGCAGCTGCTGGCTACCCACCCTGACCTGGACGAGAGGGTGAGGGAGCTCGTTAGGTCCGAGAGGACCCTTTAAGCGCCATTGGAACATATGTTAAGGTCCGGACCGACAGACCTATATCGGTTTTTTGATATTGATATCGAAATTTCGATAATATAATATACACCGGAACGCTTCTTGTACCCATGCTCGAAAAGGTGTTCGGGTCAAAGACCAAGGTGATCATCCTGAGGGAACTGTCCTCTCACCCTAATATGCAGTTCACGGTCAGAGACCTATCTAGGACGCTCAACATCCCTTACGGGAGCGCCCATCCAGCCGTCATGTCACTTATCCGTTCGAGACTGATAAAGGCAAGAAAGGTCGGAAGGACGAACATCATCAATTACAATGTATCTCATCTTCTCTCTGACCAGGTCCGGGTCCTGTTCGAACAGGAAAGGAGCGTCCATCTGTCCATAGCAAGGAAGTTCGTCAACGAGCTTGACAAGAAAGGTGTGAAGAACGTGCTCCTATTCGGTTCCACGGTCAGAAAAGGTGCCTTCGAACCGGGAGACATAGATCTTCTTATCATATTGAAAAAGGCAAGTTCAAAAAGGAACGACTCCAAACTCATAGATCGGTTCCTGATAGACCACGACACGATCATATCACCCATATACCTCTCCGGATCGGAGATGAGGGAAAGGATAAAGATGTACGATGGGTTCATCCTGAGGGTGGTTGACGAGGGTTTAATGCTCTATGGTGAAGAGGAATGGCTAAAAGCATCATGAAGACAAAGGCTTCCCTTTACCTTAAACAGGCCAAGGAGTTCCTGGAAAGCGCCGAAGAGAGCATGATGGCCGGCAGGTACAATGTTGCAGCGTTCATCGCCATCCAGTCCCTCATCAATTCCAACGATGCCTTCACAATATACGTACTGGGCTTCAGAGCGTCCATGGACCATAGGGAATGCCTCAAGCTCCATTCCGATGCAGCGACCATCATCAAAGACCCCTCCCAGAAGGAGAACCTGAGATCGGCCCTTGATATGAGATCACATGCGGGTTATATGGGCGAGGCCATTTCGAAGAGGGATGCCGAAAGGCTCCTGAGGAGCGCGGTGGTATTCCACGAGTGGACCAAGTCAAAGCTGTTGTAGGACCAGCCAACACCATATTGGTTTCTGAGATGATAGTTCAAACCTTTTTCAGGCGTCTAACGTAAATACGGTCCCACATAATATATAAGTTCAAAACCAGGTTGGTCATAGGAGATGTACGCAAAGGTCCTTCTCCGCTCGTTCATGTCCCACAAGACACGGTTCATACTGCCGGCCGTCGCCCTCCTCATAGGTATATCCGTAGGTTCCGGGTTGCTCATGGTAACTCTCGAGGTCGAGGGTGAGATAGCAAATGAGCTCAGGGCGTTCGGTCCCAACCTTGTTGTGCTACCCAGGAGCGAGGATATCGATCTGAACGTCGGTGGGATACCTATAGGTTCGGTCTCCGAGACGAATTATATAACCGAAAGGGATGCGCAGCTCATACGGGACCTACCCCTAGAGGTCTTCGGGGAAAAGGTCAAGGGGATACTTGGCAAGAACGCCCTCATCTATTCCGTTGTGGAGATAGATAACACAACCGACCTGATAATCGGAGGGACCTGGTTCGACCAGCTCGAGAAGATAAACCTCTGGTGGGAGCTTGAAGGCAGCTACCCGATGGACGGCAGATCGGTAGTACTGGGCCATAGGGCCGCTGAGGTCCTGAACAAGGGAGTGGGAGACACAATACTATTATCATATGCCGAAACAACGTTCGTTGATGGAGTGCCGACACCGTTCAAGAGAGAGATGTCAGCTACCATCTCCGGTTTAGTGATGACCGGGGGCGATGACGATTCGAGGGTCTTTGCCGACCTTGATGCCGTTCAGAACCTTACGAACAAGGAGGGGAAGGTCTCCATAATGCACATATCCGCCCTGTGCAACGAATGCCCGGTCGAGGACGTCGCGAAGATAATCGAAGGTCAGATACCCGGTGTCGAGGTCAGGACGGTCAAGCAGGTGGCGATGGCCGAGATGGACACTCTGAACCTCGTCAAGGACATGGTGGGCATGATAACGATCGTGGCACTTGCCGCTTCAATACTTGTGGTCATGACGACCATGACACTAGGGGTCGTTGAAAGGAAGAGGGAGATAGCCCTCATGAAGACCGTCGGCGCGACCAATCTGGACGTGATGGCGCTCATATTGACGGAGGGCCTTATCGTAGCACTGATAGTAGGTTCCTTGGGGTTCTGGACTGGAGTGCTAACTGCAAGGTCGATCGGACAGATGGTCTTCGATAGCAGCATCTCGGCAAGGTTCGAGGTCCTACCTCTATCCATCCTCGTTTCCGTCCTGATCGTTCTCGTTGCATCTGTTGTTCCTGTCAGGATGGCCATGAGGGTCGAACCTGCCCTGCTCATGAGGAGGGATTGATACGGTGGCAGATGTCGCAGTATCCTTAAGAGGTCTTGAAAAGACCTACCCTCCAGATACAAAGGCCTTGTCCGGTATAGACCTTGACATATTCAGGGGCGATTGGACCGTCATCATGGGGGCCTCAGGTTCAGGGAAGACCACTCTGCTCAACATGATATCCTGCTTCGAAAGGCCTTCCTCGGGGTTGTTGAAGGTCCTTGGGAAGGACCTGCTCTCGCTTTCTGACAGGGAGCTCACGGTGTTCAGAAGGAACAACATTGGGATCGTATTCCAGCAGTACAATCTCATCCCTTATCTGACAGCCCTCGAGAACGTTATGATAGCCCAGTTCTTCCATAGTGTCATTGACGAGGGGTCGGCCAAGAAGGTCCTTCTCGAGGTTGGCCTTTCCAACAGATTGGGACATACCCCCACCAAATTATCAGGGGGGGAACAACAGCGGGTTTCGATAGCCAGGGCAGTGATAAACGAACCCTCCATCGTCCTGGCCGATGAACCTACTGGGAACCTCGACCGGGCCAATGGTAAGAAGGTGATGGAGGTCCTTGGGAAGCTCCATGGGAAGGGGCAGACGATCCTGTTCGTCACCCACGACCCAGAACTTGCCAAGTGGGGGGACCGTGTGATAACTCTCTCCGACGGAAGGATCATAGCCGATGAAAGGAAGGTGAACTGATATGACCAAGAACGCAGAGGAAAGGCTCCAAGCAGTACATAGAAAACGAAGGATCGTGCTATTTACCGTCATTGGGATGTTGGTGGCCGTCATTTTAGGGGTCGTGTTATACAAACAGCTCACCCAAGAAAAGGGACCCGCCAAAGCGACGGATGTCTCTGACAGGGTCTCGGGTGACATTGTCAGCATACCGGTATCAGAGGTTGATGACGGCAAGTTCCATTACTATTCCAATACGATAGACGGTGTCAGGGTGAGGTACTTCATAGTCTCCGACAGGTCCGCAGGCATCAGGACCGCTTTCGATGCCTGTGACGTCTGCTATGCAGCGGACAAGGGATATACCCAGGTCGGCTCATCAGCCAAATGCCTCAACTGCGGCAATACCTTTACTGTCTCCCAGCTCGGCACGGAGAACCAGAAGGGTGGGGGATGCTGGCCAGGATATCTCCCTCATGAGATCAAGGGCGACAATATCACCATAATGCTATCTGACCTTCGCGAGGGAAGGTACTATTTCCAATGAGGTCTACTC
>JBFYMY010000285.1:0-2565 GCA_041304645.1 Thermoplasmatales archaeon | reverse complement strand
TCCAATGCCGTACCTGAGGGGACGGCCCTTGCATATATGAAAGTTGCAGAGGTCCAGAAGCTTGGGAGCGACCTGCCCCTTGCTGCGTTCACCACTGTCACCAACACACCTGTGAAGAGCGCAAGACAGTACACCCTGATATGGGTAGAACCATTCGAGGAACTGCAGAAGAAGGTCGAAGGGTCCATGATGACCTCCGAACCTTCCGCCCAAGATAAGAAGAAGGCCTCAGAGGAAGAGGAGATAGAGGTAAGACAGTTCAAACCAACGGCCGACGAGCTGATAGGTGAGATCCTCTCCGAGCTGAAGGGTGAGGTCCCGGAAGATTTCAGGGATTTCCTATCTGACAGGGCATACAGGGAGTCATGGGACAGGTCCAACGCGATGGAGATAGTGACCTGGGTCTTGAAGGTCCATACGATCATGGACAGGATATGTGAAAAGCAGGGTATCAATGGTATCCCTCCGAAACCCGTTTACGAACTGGTGACCAGGATAAGGGCGAAGAGCGTCAAGGAAAAGTACCTCAAGAGGATATGCGAGCTCTGCTGCGAAAAGTTCAAGAGGAACCTGGTCGACCCTCATGAGTCCGTCGGGATCGTCGCTGCCCAGTCCATAGGGGAACCGGGCACCCAGATGACCATGAGGACCTTCCACTATGCCGGTGTGGCGGAGATAAATGTCACTCTCGGTCTCCCTAGGCTGATAGAGATCGTGGATGCTAGGAAGTTACCATCCACACCCATGATGGAGATACATCTCCGGAAGGACCTGGACCTATCGATGCCGGCGATTAAGACCCTTGTGAACAACATACAGTTCACATCCATGTCCGACGTGGCGGATGTCGAGGTGGAACCCTCCAGGATGCAGATGACCGTCTCCTTCAGGGAGAAGGAAATGATCAAAAGGGACATTTCGCAGGAGGACCTACGCAAGAAGGTCAAAGAGTCCCAGAAGAAGATGAGGGAGAGCCAGTTGGCAGATGACGGTATAGGTCCCATCGTAATAGGTTTCGCGGGCGCAAAGAAGGTCAACTACAAATCCCTGCTTACCCTCTCTGATAACCTGAGAAAGGTAAAGGTAAAGGGTATGGACGAGGTCAAGAGGGTCATAATCCGGCACGAGGGCGACGAGTATGTCCTCTACACAGAGGGTTCCTCTCTAAAGAGGGTCCTGGAGCTACCAGAGATCGATATTGCCAGGTCCACGACCAACAACATCATGGAGATATGCGAGGTCCTTGGCGTCGAGGCGGCAAGGAGGTCCATATTCGAAGAGGCTCGAAAAACACTATCGGAGCAGGGTCTGACCGTGGATGCCAGACATCTTATGCTCGTTTCCGATGTGATGACGGTCGGCGGTACTGTAAGGGCCATTGGGAGGCATGGGGTCTCCGGAGAGAAGTCCTCGGTCCTTGCAAGGGCCGCTTTCGAGATAACAGCGAACCATCTGCTCACGGCCGGCATCACCGGTGAGCTCGAACCGCTCGCAGGTGTGGCCGAGAACATCATAATAGGACAGCCGATCACGCTAGGCACTGGGGCCGTAGAGCTCATCTACAGACCAGTTGACCTCAAGAAGGAGGAATGATCCGATGGACATAAAGAGGGCGCTGAAGAATGCGAATGAGACAGGTACACTGACCATAGGTCTCAGGGAGACCATGAAGGAGCTCAAGAAGGGGAAGGTCAAGCTGATAGTCGTTGCCAACAACTGTCCCGAGGAGGATGTGAAAGCGCTGAAGGGTTTCAAGGTCCCTCTCTATCGGTTCACCGAGGGCAACATGGACATGGGCGCAGCAACGGGAAAACCCTTCTCCATTTCGACCTTGGGGGTCATAAACGCAGGCAAATCGGACATACTAGCTCTCAAGGGAGAGCAATGAGAACGGCCGGGGCACATGACTGGACAGGTCACTTGTGGGTCATTTGGCCCTTCTCTTTTCTAAGCCATCCTTTAAAAACCTTTTTATATAAAATCGACGGTAGGGGGCTTGTTATTCCCAGCTAGTGTTCTATGAACTAGAACGGACGGGGGTAGGAAAATGAAATCGATAATCAAGGGAGTCCTCGAGCGCGAGGAGCTAAGGACCAAGGGGTCATCCCCTCAGCCAGCGGCCCCGGCCGCACCGGCAGCAAGACCGCCCGCCGCTTCGACCGGCGGTTTCGTCCAGAGATTGGCAAAGGAGACCAAGTTCCAATCCACTGAGAAGGTATCAGTGGACGGACCTGCGGCCGCCAATCCCGAGGATGAGGAACTCAGGAGGGTGCTCGCAAGCCTCAGGACCAATATCAAGATAGTCGGTTGCGGTGGTGCTGGAAGCAACACCGTGAACAGGGTCGTGGAGGAGGGTGTTGTTGGTGCCGACATCTACGCCATCAATACTGATGCCCAGCATTTGCTCACGATACATTCGCCTCATAAGATCCTGATAGGCCGCAGGGCTACCAGGGGTCTCGGTGCGGGTTCCGTTCCTCAGATAGGTACAGAGGCTGCAAGGGAGGCTGAGGATGAGATAAGGGCTGCCCTTGTCAACTCGGACATAGTCTTCGTGACCTGCGG
>JBFYMY010000284.1:0-2905 GCA_041304645.1 Thermoplasmatales archaeon | reverse complement strand
GCCACCTTGATGTAATCGAGCTGAAGGAGCGCCATGAGGTCCCTTGTTGGCGGTGTGCAGTAGATGGGGCCATCATAGCCGTACTTGAACAGGAGGGGTACCAGCCCGGAGTGGTCCAGGTGGGCATGGGTGATCACGACGGCATCTATGGATTCGAAGGGTTGGACCTCCGACAGCTGAAGGTAAGGTGCCTGGCTGTCGTTCGACCCGACGTTGACACCGACATCTACTATCACCTTGGAGTTCCGGGTCGTAACCATATGGCATGACCTGCCCACCTCCCTGTACCCGCCAAGGCTCGTGGTCCTGACCCAATTCTCCTCGTCGGGTGTGTCCCGGAATATCCGCCTGCCCACCCTCTTTAGGAACTCCTTCCTCTTCTCCGTTATCTCGGGGTCCTTGAGATATGACCTGATATCCTTGACGCTCCGGCTCTCTATGGGCGGGGTCCTCACGACGAGAGGGGCCCAGCCGGTCTTCCTCTTTATCTCGTTCAGGTTGGACCCGTGCTTGCCTATGGCAAGCCCAGGCGAGAGGGCCTCTATGGTCACCTCGTTCGAATCATGGTTGAACGATACATCGGTGATCCTTGCCTCTGGCGGGATGGTCTTTTTTATTATCTCGCTCGCTTCGTTGACATCCCGAACCAGGGAGTTGTGCGGCCTTATGGCCACCCTTCTCTTCAATCCCTGGGCTATCTTCCGCACAAGGTTCGAATCGAAGACGAACTCGTCCAGGTTCTTCGTCTGGATGACAACTACCGGACCTTCGAAGTCTATGCCGGTTATCTCAATGCCTTCGGGGACAAGGGTCTCTATCTCTGTCCTTATCCTCTTTATCAGGTTCTCATAACTCATCTGTGCACTCCCCGTTCAAGGGTATCTTGCCCCGGACATCGGCCGCTGAATGCCTGACAGGCTGCTCATGAAGGGCCAGTCCAGAACATCGAATATCCTGTACGGCACCGTTCAAGATAACAGTTAAAAAGCCGAGGACAATTACAGAAAGCAGGCCGATTATGCCTCTGGAGCGTTATCGTCTCATTTTATATTTAATTTTTGCTTCTTCTTCTCTATATCCTTCTGGGATACGGGCTGCCAGCCATCCTTGTTTATCACGACTATGTCCATGCCGTTCCCGGAAGCGGCATCCCTCCTCATCGCTGCGGTGAGGGCCTTGATGGCTATGTCAACGCCCTCGTCGCTCTTCAATCCGTCCTTGTAGTTGTCCTCAAGGACACCGTAAACGTAAGGTGAACCTGACCCGGTCGCAACGAACTTGTCGGGTATGGAACCGCCGGCCGCATCCAGCGAATAGACATGGCCGCCCTCGGCATCCCATCCCCCAAGGAGGAGCTGGACCCAGTAGGGGTAGTACCTGTTGCCGGACAGGATGTTGGCGGTCAGGGTCGCTACTGCCTTGATGCTCATGGGTGCGTCCCTCTTGAGACGGTAGAGCTCTGCCTCGGCGGTGATATACCTTGATAGGAGCTGGGCATCACCGACCAGACCCGCGGTCGTAAGGCCTATGTGATCGTCTATCCTGAACAGCTTCTGTGTATCGGTGTGGGCAATGAGGGTCCCCATTGTGGCCCTGTGCTCGGTCGCCATGACGACCCCGTCCGTACAGACCATTCCAAGTGTGGTAGTGCCCGTCTTCAACTTCTCCTGTCCATCGGTCATGATAATGCACCTTCATCCAGATAAAGAAACGCGGGTCCTTCATTCGAGAGGCCGTATTTATAATTGTTGAGAACTCATGAACAGATCGTCCTTATGAGAATTCTGCCAGGCGTCAGAACCTGCCGTCGAGCGCCAGATGCCATGAATATCCCAGATATCCCATGGCCCCCGCAAAGAAGGGACCGACCGGGTCCGACAGCGATAGGAAAAGAAGGTAGCTCCCCCATACTGTCCCGAAGATGAGCGCGGCCCTGTGCGTATGCAGGAAACCTCTGTGCTTGAAAGGGACCAGGAGCAGCATGTATCCTGCGGCGCAGGAGAAAAGGAACAACCTTGCCCCAGGGCCCGAAAGGAAATCCAAACCCCCGGAGACATTGCCCCCGAACGTCCTTCCTGCCAGGGGCGGCACGAGTGCCATGAGACCGGCGAGCGGCCCCACGAACCATCTGACCCTGCCCCTTCCGTCGAGATCGGGCAGGACGGACCCTGCCAGCAGTGCCAGGGTACCCATGGACAACGGGAGCAGGTATCTACCTGCGGTCGAAATGATATGGGTCAGACCGCCCCTGTCATAAGCGCCCATGAAAAGACCGAAGGATATCAGTACGGACGCTCCCAGGCCTGCTGTGAGGTGGACCTCCCATCGCGGCATGCCATCCCCGAGCCCTCTAGCTCAGTGGATGGTATATAAGCATTGGGCTACCATGGCTCCTTCTTGACCCCTATCCAGTAGCCTATCCTGTTGGCAACGACATGGGCGAAATAGGCAACTATGAGGAAGAGGACCAATGAGATCCAGTGATCATCGGCCACGAACGTCCTGAACCACCAGGGGTAGAACGGAAGGATGAAGAGCGCAGCGCCAAGGACATAGTCCCATTGGTCAAGAAGGAACGTCTTGGCCCCCCTTGGCCTCCCTATGGCCCTCTTGATGAAGCTCCCTATCATATCTCCGACCAGTGAGCCGACCGCCATGGAGGCTATGAGGACCATGTTGAGGGGGTAGGACCCCCAAAGCGAGCTGTGAACGTCCCTGAACCCTGTGAGGTGCATGATGATGAGCAGGAGCATCCCAAGGAGGGCAGCACATGCCGAGCCTCCAATGAACCCTCTCCACGTCTTGCCGTCCCCAAGGTACCTCCTCCCGTCCCGGCGGGTCTTGCCGAGGTCCACTGGTGTCCCCCCTCCCAGGAATGGAGCGAAGGTGTTCGCGGTCATGGCAG
>JBFYMY010000283.1:0-12727 GCA_041304645.1 Thermoplasmatales archaeon | reverse complement strand
GAGTTCAAGCACATCCCGGACGTGGTGCGATGCGGTGACGCTACCATGCTCTACAAGCTCCTTTCAAGGCTCACCGCCAAACAGTTCGGTTATTCCGTCTCGTTCATACCAAAGCTCACGGAGAAGGACTCCGGCAACGGTATGCACGTCCACATGTGGCTCGAGGGAAAGAAGGGGTCCGCCTTCAGCGACCCTGACGATGAGATGGGGCTCTCCCAGACAGCAAGGTACTTCATAGGGGGCGTCCTGGAACATGCAAGGGCGACCTGCCTCTTCACCAATCCGACGGTGAACTCCTACAAGAGGCTTATCCCCGAGTTCGAGGCACCTGTCTATGCCACATGGGGCATGAGCAATAGGACGGCAATGGTCAGGGTCCCGGGGTCGCCCGGTTCCCGGAGGGTGGGCGATATTGAGGTCAGGCATCCCGACACCTCATGCAACCCCTATCTTGCCTTCACGGTGCTCATAGAGGCCGGATTGGACGGCATCAAGAGAAAGCTCGAGCCGCCCCAGCCGCTGAACGCAAAGGACCCCAACAAGATGACGCAGGCCCAGAGGGATTCCCTTGGCATAGAGATGCTTCCCATCTCGCTCCATGCAGCGATAGATGCGGCCAGGTCCGATGACGTCATCATAAACGCAGTGGGGAAGGATATCTTCGAAGCGGTCCTGTTCCGCAAGGAGAGGGAGTATGCCGAGTTCAGGGCCAAGGTCACCGATTGGGAACTTGACAGGTACATACCTCTTTGAAGGGAAATGCACATCATCCGTTCATCATATAGGTAAAGCTCTATGGGTAGTTATTAGTAGCACCTATCGTCATATAAGCAACCATAACGGAGGTCCTTCATGAGCGAGGTCACAACGATACAGATCTCTCAGGATACACGGATGCATCTGCGTGACCTGGGGAGAAAGGGAGAGACCTATGACCAGCTTCTGCAACGTCTGATAGAGATGGCAGGAAGGGTGGCGTTCTTCGAGGACATAGACAGGATCGTGGAGACCGAGGAGTTCGTTCCCCTTGACAACATATGAGGTCCTCCTTTCGGAGACGGCCAGGCGGCAGCTCGGTGACCTTCCTCCGGACCTCCAGGCAAATATCAAGGAGAGATTGCGTGAGCTCAGGAACGACCCTTACAGGTCCGGCCCCAGGAGGGACATCAAGAGATTGAAGGGTCCGAAAAGGGACTATTATTATTTGAGGGTCGGTAACCATAGGGCCATCTACGTCATTGAAGGCAGTAGGGTCATGGTCGCCAAGGTCCTCCCTAGGTCCAAGGCCTATGATTGGATAGAATGAACGCCAGGAAATGGTCCCATATGGCCCGACCCTAAATCAGGCATCCTATCTTCTGGAACATGCTGATGCATCACAATTTAGAAATAATGCACGGAACAATCAAGAGAACGCTCTGAATGGATACCAAGGACCTTGAACTGCTGACCCAGCTTAACATGGATGGGAGACAGGGACCATCCTCGCTCTCATCAGCGCTGGGAATAACGGAAGGGAACGTCATCAGACGGTTGAAGCTGTTATCGTCGGAAGGGGTCCTCTCCGGTTTCTCCGCTTTCATAGACCGGAGGAGCTTCGGTTATATGACGACCTATCTGAAGCTCCATTACAGGGGGGGGGACCTTGAAAGTGCGATGGAGGGTGTCCTTGGACTGCCGGAGATAGCCATGGTCTATCCCAATATGGACGATTTCATGCTGGTCGAAGCGGTCCATTACGATATGGAGACCCTCCGCTCCGTCATAAGGGCGCTGGAAAGGGTCGTCAGACCCTTCACCGTGACAGCCCATTACTGCCCAAGGCTCCCTGACGACGTCCCTCCGCCGCCGCCCAGGACATGGTCCGTTCTCCTTTCCGAGCTCATCTTGAACGGAAGGGCCACGGCCGAGGAGGCCTCTGCAAGATGCGGTATGGGCCCCGCCGAGGTGAACGAGGCGATAGAGAAGATGATGGGGGACGGGACCATCAGGGTCAAGCCCTTGGTGAGGGACGACCTCATCTCGCCCTTCCCTGCGTTCTCCATACTGCTCCTCCTCTCCCCCTCATGCGAACTTTCTGGCTGCTACGGCGAGATACTGCACATGTCGAAGGAAGCATGGGACATCATCCCCCTGAACGAACCGCCTGGCATCTGGCTGCGCTGCTTCGGAAGGGACCTCCACGGCATGGACTCCATGCTGGAGAAGTACAGAAGGCTGCCCTATGTCCAGGATGTCAAGGTCGTCCTGCCCGATTCGGTGGTGCAGCGGCGAAAGGTGGATGCGGAGATGGTCATTGGACATTACAGGAACGGTAAGGGGGGAGCCCTCATCTCACGGGGCTCCCCGAAAAGAGCCTCCCGGAATCGGTAAGGGAGACGTTGACGTACCTCCCCCTCTTGAAAAGGGAGACGTACCCGCCCTTCTCCATGCCGCGGAGAAGTCTGCTTATCTGGGCCCTCTTCCTGGCGATGTAGGACCTCTTGGACTCGTCCTCCCGCCTCTCATCGAAGAACCCATCCGTCCCCTCAAGGAGGGGGATGAGGGAGGTCTCGTGCCGGACATTGCCCCCCTCGGACCTCAACGCCTTCAGGACCGACTGTTCCGTTACCGTCGGTCCCTTGACCGAGACCCTCGGGATCAACATGACGCCGCTCACGCCGTGGGAGAGGACCTCCTGGTCATCGGGGATGTTGTAGCCCTGGGGCCTCACGTAGTAGGGGTGGGCCCCCGTCATGAAAGCGGCAAGGAGGGCCGCGGAGGTAACTATCCTGTTCCCGGTAGAGATGTTCACGTACACCTCCGAGCCCAGGTCGGAGTGCTCGGAGAAGAGCTCCCTCAGTACATCGGTGCATTCCTGGAAATCGAAGACGTCGACCTCCAGTTCCGTGACATCTATGGTCGCGCTGACCATCTGCCTTATCCTCTCGCCGTTCTTCCTCGCCCTGGCCTCTATTCCGGTCCCCCCCTCCTTCCCGTAGAGGAATATCGCCCTGTTGGTGGGGAACGCCTTCAATCCCCCAAGGACCCTGTCGACCTCGAGGCCCATGGGCACTATGTGGATGCTATTCCTTTCCTGGGTCATGAGCGCACGTATTATTTGTATCGTTAATAATATTTCGTATGAACGAACTTCAGTTTTGACAGCACATGTTCAGTTGCATCATTACGTACCATGATTTAAATCGTTGGAACCATGATGGGGGAGTTTGTCGATTTCCTATATCAGGGGTTTTCAAGCCTTCGGTCAAAGGGGTGCGCTCATGGGTCATGTTCCGTCATCAAGCAATGTCCAGGATGAGCTGGACCTCATGCGGGCGGACATGAGCAGGGCCCTTGACAGGAAAATGGACCTTTACGGGCTCGTCCCCCTGAGGGGAAAGGTCCCGAAGGACCTCATCTCAGCCATACTCATAGAGGTCCTCTCCAGGAGGAGGAAGGTCATATTCCTTTGCGGTCCAAGGGACATGGACCGGATGGAGACCGTCGTCAGGGAGCTGGCATCCGGGATGGAGATACCACCCCTCATAGGCATGCTCTCGAAGAGGGCCTTCGTCTGCCCGGCCTCATCGGGCCTGGTGGACCCTGCCGACGTCGTACACCACTGCACAGGCCTGGGCAGGCTCGAGGGATGCCCCTATCAGGCATCATTCGACCTGGAGACCTTCAGGCTCGTGAGGGAGAGCGGCGGGGCATCCATCCCGGACCTCGAGGAGAGCCTCAGGTCCAAGGGCATGTGCCCGGCCAAGGTGGCGCTCGACATAGCGTCCGAGGCCCCGGTACTCATCTCCGAGCATTCGTTCCTCTTCTCGGAAGGTTACGACAGGGTCCTTGACCAGCTGGGAAGGAAGAGGGAGGACATGGTGCTAGCCATCTGCGATCCCCTCTCCCTCATAGACCACGTTCGGGATAGGTTCATCTACTCCTTCTCAAGGGAGCAGCTCCAGGCGCAGGCATGGGACGGTTCGCTGCTCCCGCCCGATGACGCCGTGAACCTCAAGACCGCCCTGGGGTGCCTGTCCGACCTCATCGACAGGACAGGGCACGATGTGCAGATGGACAGGAAGGAGCTCCTGGAGCTCTACTCGGCCAGGACCGGTCAGAGGGGGTTGGGCATGGTCATAGGCGCCCTGAAGACGGCCCTGGACCAGGACCTGTTCGTATCCATGGACCAGAGGAGGTCCTTCAAGGACCTCTACATGCTCCTGAAGCTCTGGACCCAGCATTATACCGCCGTCTCAAGGAGCGTTGAGGAGAGGGACGGCGATAAGAGGCTCGTACTATCGCTCACCGACATATCCGTGGTCTCCCAGCCGCTCCTGTCCCAGTTCCCCACGACCGTCCTCTTCGGTGACACGTTCTACCCCCACGAGCTCTACGCCAACATCCTCGGGGCCAGGTTCGACAGGGCCATAGCCCGCACCTACGGCGATGCCGGGCAGATGAAGAGGGTCTCGGTCGTCTCGCTGGGCAACGTTGACACCTCCTTCAAGAACAGGGACAGGGAGCACTTCTCCATGATAGCAAGGAACCTGGAGAGGGTCCTTTCGACCACTCCGGGGACCTCTCTTGTCCTGTTCCCTTCATACCTCCTTCTCGAGGAGGTCTGCTCCCTCACATCTCTCGAGGGCCAAGGCAGGAAGGTCATACGGGAGACCAAGGGGATGGGGAGGGAGGAGCGGGAACTGCTGAGGGAAGAGGCCATCAGCACACCGGGAGCCACGCTGCTCTCCGTCCAGGGCGGCACCCTTATGAGGGCTATGGAGGATGGCGCCCTGGTCCCCGGGTCCGTCGTCATGGTAGGGCTCCACATACCGCCGCCATCGGTCGCCTCCAATCAGCAGAGGCTCCATATGCAGACGAAGCTAGGCCATGACCCGGGCCATAAGGCCTCGGTCATCATGCCTGCCATCACGAAGGTGATGAAGGTGGTCAACGGCATGGCGTACGGCGCGGACGGGAGGGGGGGCCTCGTCGTGCTTATGGACAAGCGCTATCAGGACCGCAGGGTCCTGGAATGCTTCCCCCGTTCATACGGCATCAAGCTCCTCGGGAGCGAGCTCGAGTTCTCGGGCGAGAGGTTACTGCGAGGGGAAGGTTGATGGCCGCAGATGATGCGCCCCCTGCTCTTAGGTTCAGCGTCCTGGGGAGCTCGAGCTCCGGCAACTCCACACTGGTCACGGACGGAACGACGACGCTCCTCTTCGATGCAGGGCTCCCGGTCAACTACACCGCCGAGAACATCAGATCGATGACGGGCAGGGATTCCCTGGACGGCATCATGGTCAGCCACGAGCACAGCGATCATACCAGGTACCTCTTCGCTCTCGCCAGAAGGTACTCCTGCCCCGTCTTCGTCTCGCAGGCGGTCCTATGGTACCTTTCCGGGAGGTCGTCGGTGGAGGTGATGACCATCAGGGACAGGGACCCCGTCAGGGTCAAGACCCTCACGGTCACCCCGTTCGTCGTCCCCCATGATGCGCTCGACCCTTTCGGCTTCGTCATCGAGGGCTCGGGCCGCTCCCTGGGCATCGTGACCGACTGCGGTTCACTGGACGGCCCCACCTTGGACCTCCTCAGGGACAGGGATGCACTGGTGATAGAGTCCAATTATGACGATGACATGCTCCTCAAGGGAAGGTACCCCGCCTTCCTCAAGGACAGGATAGGGGACCTCAAGGGGCACCTCTCGAACAGGATGTGCAGGGACATCATCCGCCAGATCATAGGGCCAAGGACACGGCAGGTGGTCCTGGCCCATCTGTCCGAGGAGAACAACGACCCTCTCCTTGCCCTCCAGACCACCCTTGAGGCGGTCGGGGTGAGCGGCCTGGACATAGACGTCCAGGTCTCCTACCCTCGCCATCCGACCAGGCTGGTATCCATCGGATGTCCGCCCGATGCCCAGGTGGCCTTCGACCAGAGACTGCACTAATCAATTTATATAATGGTCACATGACTTAGCTCCCGATAGCGATGACACCAATGGAAAGAACATCGATGGGACGACCAAGGGGCGCACCTGGTCAGGCGCCCTATGGCCGCCGTCCCTACCAGGGAGGCCGCCCTGTCAGGGGCAGGGATGGACCTGCCTTCGGGCAGAGAAATGACAGGTCCAGGACCGAGGAGAAGGAGCTGCTTTCCACCGGGCTCCTATGGAAGGTCCTTGGAACGGCAGTGGTCCTTTTGCTGCTGGTCATTTCCATATCCGCCCTGATATCGTTCATAGGCCGGGATGACGACGGCAATGCCGATAAGGCACTTGTCCTTCAGTCCTTCAGGGACGGTGGCGGAAGGGCGCTCGTCAATACGAGCTACGATGGGGCGAACGCATATCTGGAGATACCGTCGGGTGGAAGGATAGAGAAAGCGACCCTCACGCTGAGCGGTTCGCTGCCGCCGCAGAAGAGGAGCTACGAGGCGGGTAGGAACCCCATCTACCTGGCCGCAGGGGATATGGACGGGGACATACTTCCCGACCTCCTCGTCGTCAACAACAACGATGGCTCCCTCATGTTCATGAAGAACGTGGGGGGCAAGAGGTTCCAGAGGAACATGGGCATCAATGTCGGCCCTTCCCCCATAAAGCTTTTGAGCTCCGACCTTGACGGTGACGGTTTCCCTGACGCGGTCGTCCTCTGCGAGGACACCAGGGACGTCCACGTGATGCTGAACGACAGGTTCGGCGGGTTCAGAAAGGTCCAGTCACCTCTTCCGTTCCCTAAGAACCCGTCCGACATGCTCCTTCTGGACATCGATTCGGACGGAGATGATGACCTTGTGGTATCGACCCTCAACGATGATGTTGTGAACCTCATAGAGAACATTGGCAGCGGCACGTTCACCTACCGCTCGAACCTGACCGTAGAGGGGAACCCCACCAGGCTCGCGTCCGCCGACCTTGACCTGGACGGCAAACCGGACCTGATCGTCTCGAACAGGCAGGACACCGATAATTACTTCACCGACCCCAGGACCGGGGACCGTTCCAGATGGTTCAACACCGTCTCGTTCTTCTTGAACGCCGGAGATTGGGGGTTCACAAAAGGGCTAGAGGATGCCAACGTCCAGAAGGGTGTCAGTGACATCGCCGTAGGGGACATTAACGGTGACGGCAGAACGGACCTGGCGATGGCGAACATGGGCTACGGCAATGTGAGCGTGCTATTGAGCGACGGGGCCGGTGACTTCCTGAGGGAGCGCCCGTCCGGCCTGGACGTCTTTGAGCTCGCCTCGCTGGACCCTAACGGGGTCCTCCTCAGGGACATGGACGGGAACGGGAGGCTCGACCTCCTGGCCCTGAGCAGGTCCGCAGATTCATTGCTCGTCTACAGGGGGGACGGAAAGGGCTCCTTCACCCCTTACGAGCAGTATTTCGTCGGGGCCAATCCCACCCACATGGCACTCTTGGACTTCGACCTGGACGGGGACCTGGACATAGCGACATCTGACTTCAAGGGCTTCGACAGGGTCAACGGGCCGAACGGTACGGTCTCCATCCTTGAGAACCTCCGGGACGGCATCTTCGGCACCTACAGGGTGTTCCCCACAGGGACCTCGCCAAGGGGCGTCTTCACCTACGACATAGACAGTGACGGGGACATGGACATATCCACTGCCAACTACTTCGGCTCCACGGTATCGGTCCTTAAGAACACGGGGACCGGTCGCTTCCTGCAGGGGGTGGAGTACAGCATAGGGCTCGAGCCCTATGCCGTCGTCATGGGGGACTTCGACGGGGACGGGAACATAGATGGGGCATCAGCGGACGAGGCTAACTTCAGGCTCGTGGTCCTCCGCTCCGACGGGGAGGGCGGGTTCACCACTGAGAGGTTCCTCTACGATATAGGGGCATGGCCATACAGCCTGAGGACCCTTGACATAGACAAGGACGGCGACCTGGACCTCTACACCTCCAATTACTTCCAGAGCTCGGTGACCATCCTCTATAACGGCGGCGGCAGCGACTTCAACGAGATATTCGAGAGGAGGACCGTTGTCTATCTCGGTGAGGACATGCCCTACGACTCGCTCATAGCTGACCTTAACGGTGACGGACTTAACGACCTCGTTACGGTGAACAGGGGGAACAACATAGACCCGACCGACACGGTCTCGATCATGTTAAACGACGGCACCTACCTCTACAGGGACCAGGTGAAGTACCGTGTCGGTAAGGAGCCCACGTCCGGGACATTCTTCGACATGGACGGCGACGGGGACCTGGACATCGCCACGGCGAACAATGCGAACGGTTCGGTCACGATCCTTAAGAACGACGGGAGCGGGTCCTTCGAGGACATGGGCGAGTACCTGGTAGGAGGGAGACCCCAGTTCGTGAACTCTGTGGACTGGGACCAGGACGGTCTCATGGACCTTGTGGCCAGCTGCACCGATACCAACAACCTTGCCATCCTGAGGAACTTAAACGGTATCACCTTCAGGAAGGAGCTGGACCTCTTCATAGGGTCCTTCCCCTATGCGATAGAGGTCAATGATATGGACGGGGACCTCAGGCAGGACCTCGTCATAACATCGGTCAACACCAACAACGTCCTCATGCTCGGTTGCATGTGGTTCCCTGAGAACGTCACCATGGACATAGGGGCGGACGGGACGATGGACGGTCAGGTCCAGGGCATCATCGATGATGGCGTTGCCGTGGAACTTGACATCACTAAGGCCCTGAAGCAGTACATGTCACGGAACAAGGATGTCAAGGGGACATTGACCATACCCATCACCGTCTATTCCCAGAAGCACGGAACGGTGGTCCTGTCCGAACTGTCAGTGGTGTATTTCGATTAGGATCATAAGGATAGTCCTGATGGGACAGGACCTCTACACAGAACTGAACCGCGAAGAGCAGAAGGGGCACTTCATGGAAGCGACCGCTTCCTTCGTGAGCGTCCTTGAACAGTTGGGGCATTCATAGACCACCACCTCCTCGGCCCTGGTAGAGAACCCCTTGCCGCAGGCAGGGCATAGACCCTTCTCCAGGTCACTGCCTGAAAGGGCGCGAGAGCAATGGGGGCACGAGTACTGCTCCTCGACGGGCTCCCCCGCAACCGGTCCTGACGGTGCGAGCCTGACCATCCCCTCCCTCAGTCCAACGAGCCTTCTCTGGCCTTCGAGTTCCTTCTCGGCCCTTTTCAGGGTCTCTTCCCTCTCGGCCAGGTTCTGGGATGCCTTCTTCAGCTTCTCCTTCTCGGCCTTGAGCTCGGTCCTTGCGCCGTCCGCACGCTCCTCAAGGGCGTTCTCCAGCTCCTTCACCCTGGCTTTTGCGGCCTCGAGCTCCGTGATGGTCATTTGTAACTGCTCCTTCTGCTCGACCCCAGCACCAAGAATGGCCCCTCTGGTATCGGCGAGCTCCCTGTCCTTCTCCCTCAGGGCCTCTTTAAGGGATGCGGCCTCGCTCTCGAGCGTTGAGAGCTTTGAAACGTAAAGTTTGTCATTTGCCACATGGGTCCTGAGCCTGCCGATATAGTCCTCGTTCTCAACACTGACCTTGGATATGGCATCCTGGAGCTTAAGCACCATCTCGTCCTTGCGCTCCAGGTCCTTCGCGGTTGTCTCAAGGCTGCGAGATATGCTGTCCAACCTCCCCTGGAGGACTATGACGGCCTCCTGCAGCTTCTTCTTCGACATCTCATCTGTCGCACTTGACCGCCTTGATGCCTCCTGGGCGCTGGAGATGTCGCCTAGGGACAATTCCCTCCTGTCAAGGTCCTGCTCCATCGCTTCCAGCTCGCGGGCCCTCTTTTCCGAAGCGGTCTCGACCGTGGCTAGATGCGCCTGCCTCTCGTCGATGGCGGTCCGCACCCTTTCGAGCTCTTCCTTCAAATTATCCAGCTGCCTTGCCCGCTCCGCAAGCTCCTCCTCCCTGGCCTTCAGGCTGTCATTCTGGAGGGCCTTCACTGCCTCCATATCGGCCTCCCTCCGGGTAAGTTCAGCCTCCCTATCCTCGAAGGAGCGGTGGCTCTCCTCAAGTAGGGACCTCATCTCCTCCAGCTCCCTCTGATAGTACTCCTTGAGCGCCTCTTTGACCTCTTCGAGCTTTGCTTTGGGCACCGCCCCCTCTATACCGCTCGATCTTCCCTCCAGGTCCGAAACCTTCCTTGTGAGCTCATCTACCTCACGCTCCCTATCATCCAACCTCCCTTTGAGGATGATGAGCTCCTCATCCTTGGATTCCACGACCGACCTGTACCTCTCCAGCTGCTCCCGGGCGGTCCCCAGCTCTTTTTTGGACTCATCTAGCTCCCCCAAGGTCGCCCCAGGGGCCATCATAGGGGTCTCCCTGGCCCTCCTGAGCTCTTCCCTCAGCTGCTCGACCTCCTCCGTCAGCTTCGCCCTCTCATCGGCATAAGGTCCATTGGCGGTCCGTTGGGAACTTTCCTCCTGTTTGCTGTCCCTCAGCCTCTGGAAGGCCTCCTTGACGCGGGCCCTCTCCGCTTCCATCCTCTCGACGGTCTCCTTGAAGTGAGATTCGAGCGTCGAATATCTTGCCTTCTCCTCCGCGAGCTCCCTATCCTTGCGGTCGAACTCCAGCCTCTGCGCCCTGAGCTGGCCTTTGAGCTCCTCCAGAGCGTGCTTTGTCTGTTCCGCCCTCTGACGCTCCTGACCAACGGCCTCCAGTTGGGCTTCGAGCTCCTTCACCCGGTCCGAGAGACCATCGTCCTGACCAGGAGGTACAGCGGCCGCTCCCAGGGCCTTCAATGCATCGAGCTCAGAGTCCCTTTCTGAGATCTCGGTCCTCGAGCTTTCAAGGTCGGAACGCAGCCTGGCGTTCTCCTGGGTCACCTCGTTGAGCTGCCCCTCCCGTTCCTGGAGCAACTTGTTGCTCTCCTGAAGCTGGAGCTTGACCCCCTGAAGGGATGACTGGACCTTGAGGATGATGTCCTGGTACCTCTTGACCTGTTCATCGACCGCCTGTACCTGCGGTGCAGGGGCCTGGGCTGCGGCCTCCCGCTCCCTCAGCGAGCTTTCCCTCTCCGTAAGGGAGCTCTCCCTTGCCGAAAGTTCGCCCTCTATGGACCGCAGCCTCTCCTCGTGCTCCCGCTGCTTCTTCTGTGATGATATCAGGTTCTCCCTGGTCTGTTCCAGGGATGTGACGTATGCTTCTAGCTTGGCCCTCTTCTCTATGAGCTTCTTCTCCCTCTCCTCGAGCTGGGCCTCACGCTCGGACAGACCTGCTTCGCTCCCGCCCCGACCGGCCCTGAGCTGCGTGAGCTCGCTCTCGAGCTCTAATACCTTTGCGCTAAGCTCCTTGTTCCGTAGGGCGACCTCCCTGAACCTTGACCTCAGCTCCTCGATGGAGCCGTCATTCATGCCTTCCGCTGCCGTCGTACCTTCAGTTCCTTCCTGGTCCGATCCTGCGAACAAGAGCCACCCTCCTATAGGATAGAGGCCATCTCATTTGAGCAGGTCCTTTATCTTCGTTTCCATCTCCTGGAAACCGGCCTGCTTGGATTCAAGTTTCTCCTTGAGCTCCTTCTGTTTTGAACGTGCATCGTCCTGACCTTTTCTGGACCCGAGCTCCTTGTGCATGCGCTCCTTGAGCTCCCTCAGCTTTTCCCTTGCCTTCTCAAGGGATTCCTGCCTCTCGGAAAGGGACTGGTCCAGGTCCTTGAGCGCAGTTTCGCGCGCTGACAGCTCATCGCCCCTGCGCAAAAGGGCGGTCTCCAGGGTCTCTAGCTCCTTCTTCCTGTTGTCAAGCAGGTCCTCGACCCTCTTCACGGCGGCCTCCCTTTCCGTGACCCTGACCTCCGTTGCAGGAAGCTGGCCATCGTCCCGGACCTTGGTCTCAGGGGACCCTTCAACCGGGGACGGTCCGCTCAGGAGCTGCCTCAGCTCCTCTTCCCTGGCCAGGAGAGCCCTTTCCAGTTCGGCCACTCTGCCCTCCCTCTCCGCAAGACCGTCCATGGACCTCTCCCTGGCCGCAAGGTCAGCGGTCCTCCTTTCTATCTCGTCCTTCTCCTTTACGAACGAGAGCGCTATCTCCTCCAGGTTCGATTTGTAAGCATCCAGCTCCTTCTTCCAGAGTTCAAGCCTCTTCGTCTCGTCCTCTAGCGCTTCCATCCTGGATTGCCCGAGCCTTGCCTCTTCGGTCATGTCCTTCGAGAGGTCTGTGCCTCCCTCCTCCCCCAACCTTTCCCTTGCGTCCTTCAGCTCCCTTTCGAGCCGGGCTATCTTGAACCCCAGCTCGTACTTGACGATCTCATGATCGTCCAGGGCCTTCTTCTGCACCCCCAACCTTGCCTTCAGCTCCTCGTTCTCCTTCGTCAATCGCAGGACATCCTCATTTCCCTCATGCACCGCCGATGCGGCATTACCGGTCATTCCCCCAAGGGAGCTCAAACGCTCTTCGAGGGCGAATATCTGGCCCATGAGCTTCTCGTTCTCCCTTCTGAGCTTCTTGATCTCGAGCGCCTGGTTATCGGTCTCCTCAAGGCATCGCTGCCGGGAATTGAGCTCTTTGAACTGGTCCAGTACCTCTTGGTAAAGGACCCTTTCATCTTCCAGAACGGGTCCCTCGACGGGCGGTCGGCTCCCATCGACCTCCATGACCGCTCCCTCTGAAAAGACCTCGGACGGCGACCTGACCGGTTCTATTGTCTGTCTGGGCTTGGTCCGGTCCCCCTTCTGGATGTCCCCGTCCGGATAGATGGTGAAGGGGTTCTTACAGTGGGGGCATCTGTATGCCTTCGGGGACCCCATGATGGCC
>JBFYMY010000282.1:0-3621 GCA_041304645.1 Thermoplasmatales archaeon | reverse complement strand
AACGGGCCTTGTGAGCGGCAGGGATGTCAATACCCTACCTACCTCCGAGCTGATGAGGCTTGTTCTGTCCAGACCCGACCTTATGAGGAGATTGAAGAGAGGGGTCCATCTCGTCCGCGGCGGCAGGGAGTGGATGAAATGGTCCTTCTGATGGGGATCCATTAACCTTCCAACCTATTAGCGAAGATATCGTAGAGGTAGAAGGAACCGCATACCAGACCCAACCCCTCCCTCTCAACGGTGTTCAGGAACCCGTCCATGGCAAGATCGCGGTCCTTCAAAGCTGTGAGGGGGATGTCAGGACCGAGCCCTGACATCGTTGCCTCCGTGAGCTGGGACAATGGCATCCCCCTCTCCTGGGGAAGCTCGGTGATGAAGGCCTTTGATACCTGGTCAGAGAAGTTGCGGAGATAATTGGCAGGGTCCTTGTCCCTCATCTGGGAGAAGAGGAGGACCACCCTCTTTCCGGGATGGAGCTCCCTCAGGGTCGATGCGATGGATGAGCCCGCTTCGACATTGTGCCCCCCGTCCAGATAGATCGTGGAGCCTCTGTAATCCTTCCGTTCCATCCTCCCCATCATCCTGGTCCGATCCAAACCCTCTGAGAGCATCTGTGAGATGGTACGGCAATCAAACTGTGATTCGACCTTGTCCACGCAGCCCTCGACAAGGTCCTCCAGAGGTATGTCATCGTTCTGCTTGAATCCTGAGCGGGCAAGGGCGGAGGGGAGGACGAGCAGGGCAAGGGATAGGGCACAGGCCGTGTTGAAGGACTGATGGCCGCCTAAAAGAGGTGTTCTGTAGGTCCCGTTAAGGACTTTGTCCAGAAGTCGGAACCTGGACTCCGGGTTCTGCATGTCGGGGTTTGTTACGACGTTCAGCTTGGATAAGGTCCCGGAATGGTATAGATGATATGAGGTCTCGATTATCCGCCAGTCGGGGACAGCCTGCTCCTCCAGCATGGATGACATCCGGGCATTCTCCCCTACTCTGCAGATGAGTACGACCGGTGACCCGTTTCTAGAACAGGCCTCGAGTATGCTCCGCAGGCATCTGGTCCTTTCCTCCCCGCAGCCCATAAGAGGACCTAGGACAAGCGGGGTTGACGGTTTGATGATGCCTGCCTTCTCCGAAGCTATGGAGAACACATCCTCCCCCAGGAGGTCCGTATGGTCCAATGATATGCTCGATATGGCACAAGCTTGTGGCTCAAGGACGTTGGTCGCATCCCATCTTCCTCCCAGGCCCACTTCGGAAACAAGGACGTCCGCTCCGGACCTTGGCAGCATCGAGAAACAGGCGGCAGTTATGGTCTCGAAGTAGGTGGGGCGGTCAAGGCCTTTCTCATCGGTCAGAGTTCGTATCTTTTCTATGTGCGATCCGAGCAGTTCCCTGCCGACCTCTTTGGAATCGATCAATATCCTCTCTGTGACGGACCTGAGGTGGGGAGATGTGTAGAGGACCCTCTTCAAAGGGAACGACGAGAGGGCCGCATCCGTCATATGGCAAACGGCTCCCTTCCCGTTGGTCCCGGCCACTAGTACGGATGGAATGCTCAGATGGGGGTTATCGAGCATGGTCATCGCCCGGTTCATCCTTGAGAGCCCGGGCTTGATGGTGAACTGACCCAATGAATCAAGGTAATCGAACGGGTCCATCACGACCCGTACCTGCGAATAGAAATAATACCCCTTTGGTCCATTGCCCCGGTCAGATATAAGGGGAGTACCAGTACATGACCGAGCTCTCACTGAAGAGAAGGACAAGGCTCAGGGCGAAGGAGGAGAAGGAGGTCCTGGCCTGGATGAAGGACGAATGGGGGATAGAGGTGCAGGGGACCCTGGAGATAGATGGGGGGCAGCTCGATGATAGGAAGGCCTATGTGTCCAAGGGGAAGATAGTCGCCATCGAGGAGGGCGGGAAGCTCCTTCTTACGGTCCACGGCGTGATGGTGCTCAAACCCTCGAAGAGATGGCTCGTCGTAGATATGGGGGCGGTCCCCTACCTTGCCAATGGCGCGGATGTGATGGGGCCAGGTATAGTAGATGCGAACCCGGAGATAGAGAAGGACGACATGGTCTGGGTCATGGACGTCAAGAACAAGAGGCCCCTGTGCACGGGCAAGGCATTGATATCGGGGAAGGAGATGTTGTCCAAACGGCCGGGGAAGGCGGTCAAGACCGTGCACTACGTCGGGGACGAGATCTGGAACGCTACGCTTTGAGACGGAAAGCCAACCGGTCGTTGGTCGAATGACCCATGGCCTTTTTTCTGATAGCTTTTAATAATCCTATGTTGTTGGACCTTAGTTCCGTCTTGGACGATTTCCTAACAGGGGGATAAGATCATGGCAAAGCTGAGCATCGATGAAGTAAAGAAGGGTAACCTGGGCATGTTCTCGTTGATAGCTGGTGGATTAGCTGTCCTCCTGGTAATAGTCACTATAATCGGGAGGATAATAGCTAATTTCCTGTGTTGTTTTGGCTGTCTGCTCATGCCGTTCCTTTGCATCTCTGGTCTTGCAGCATTCATTCTGGCTGTAGCTGCAATAGTCTTAGGAATTATCGCTTTGGTATCCAAAAAGGAAGGTTCTAAAGGAATGGCCATCGGAGGAATAGCTCTTGGGTTCATCTATTTCGCCATTCAAATCCTATACATCATCGTGGTGATAATCTTCTGGGGTTTTACAGCATTATCAGGTAATTAACTGAAAAACAGGGGGGTTCAACTATGCCGCTGGATATGGGAAACAAAGGAGCAAAGAAGAACGAACAGTTCGGTGCCGAGAACCTGGCGCTGTACAGCATGTATGCGGGGATATTCGCTCTCGTCGTCGGGATAGTCAACTTCATTTTGAACGTGATCCCGTTCGGCGGATGCCTCCAGTGCCTTCTATGGCCTGTGATGTTCGCAGGATTCATAGCATTCCTTGCAGCCATAGGGCTTGGGATAGCGGCTCTCGTGATGGGAGTGAAAGAGAATCAGATGAAGGCCATCATCGGATTGGTCCTCGCAGGCATATGCATATTGCTGTGGGTCGCAGGGATCGTAGTAGGGTTCGTCCTCTGAGGTCATAGCATAATATCGAGAAGGTCCGAAAGGGTCTTCAGGTCTAATCCATGTATGACCGTTAGTTATAGAGTAATTCATACTAGACTGAAGTCTTAAAAACCGACCGGACTAAGACATTCTAATAATTAGACCATGCCCGCTGCTATAAGCTGTAGTCTTACATTATCCCCAGTAAGGAGAGTATCAGATATAGTATCCTAAGGAGCGGGTCCGGTAGCAACGCCCTGTTCATCTCAATATCCTGTTCGACCATGCTGTCCTGGGGGACCTCTATGTCTTCATTGTAGGGACGGTAACCATCGATGAAGGCTTTCAATGTATAATCGCCGCCCCGCGGCACCCTGATCTCGTACTCTCCGTTCTCGTCAGTCGTCGTCGTGAATTCATTGGAGTTCCTGTTGTCCGATTCAAGCGAAACGGTGACGCCTGGGAACGGATCCCCGTCCTCGTCATGGACGGTCCCGAAAACCCCCCTCGCCCATTGGACAAGTTCGACATTGTATTCCAGCTGTTCTCCGCTCTCAAGGGATATGTAATATGAGAAATACC